>JBFYOO010000025.1:0-3328 GCA_041303785.1 Micrococcales bacterium | reverse complement strand
GAATGCTTGTGTCGATGCTCGCTATCGCCTCGCAGCGACTGACCGCAGCGGCTCTAATTGCCGCAGTTGCATTGTTGTCGCTAGTGCCCATGGCACTTACCGGGCACGCATCGGGCACAGCCAATCACGGCATGGCGGTCAACTCGCTTGGCCTGCACCTAGTGGGAATTTCGATTTGGGTTGGCGGGCTCATCGCACTCGCGGTTGTTCGCAATCGGGCTGGCGTTTCTCAAGCACAGGTTGCGAGGTTCTCAGCGCTCGCCCTATTTAGCTTCGCCTTAGTTTTCGTCTCGGGTCTCATCAACGCGCAGCTGCGCATCGGCACGCTAGAAAACTGGATGTCGGGCTACGGCATCCTTGTGCTTTTGAAGCTAGCAACAATCGCGGCGCTTGGGGTCATCGGTGCGCTCTACCGTCGAAAGCTGGTGGCCTCAATCACAGCCAAGCCCAACGCGTTCTGGAGAATCGTCGCAGTCGAGTTGGCAATCATGGCAATCGCAATGGGGTTAGCCGCGGGCCTAAGCCGCACGGCCCCGCCGGTGAACCCTACCGAGTTGGTTGGCACCACACCTGCAGAGCTGCTCACCGGGCAAAAACTGCCACCCGAACTAACCCTTGAGACCTTTTTTACTCAGTCAAAACCAGACCTCATCTGGTTGCTGGTTTCGGCCTCTGCGATAACTGCCTACTTGCTCGGTGTTCGGCGTCTGAGAATGCGCGGAGACAAGTGGCCGCCGGGCCGAACCGTGTCATGGGTGTCAGGAATGCTTCTGCTTGCCTTCATTACGAGCGGATCACTCAATGCCTATCAGGAATACCTTTTCAGCGTGCACATGGTTGCGCACATGCTTCTAACCATGGCAGTGCCAATTTTCTTGGTGCCCGGGGCGCCAATCACACTGCTCTCGCGCGCGGTTGAAAAGCGCAGCGACGAGTCAAGGGGTGTTCGCGAATGGGCGCTCTGGGCTGTGCACACGAAGTACGCACAAGTTATCTCTCATCCGATTGTTGCGGCCGTAATGTTCGCAGGCTCGCTTGTTGCCTTTTACTTCACGCCGATTTTTGGTTGGTCAACTCGCGAGCACATAGGTCACGAGTGGATGGTCGCGCACTTCTTAATCACCGGTTACCTGTTTGTGCAATCAATCATCGGCGTCGACCCTGGCCCGCACAAGATGCAGTTTGCGATGCGAATAATGCTTCTTATCGGCACGCTTGCGTTTCACGCGTTCTTTGGAATGGCCTTGATGGCTGGCGATGGATTGCTGCTGCCCGAATGGTTTGGCGCAATGGGTCGCACCTGGGGGCCAACTCCACTTGAAGATCAAAAAATAGGTGGTGCAATAGCGTGGGGAATCGGTGAATTGCCAACTGCAGCGCTTACGATTATCGTCTCGGTTCAGTGGTTCAGATCAGATGCTCGCGAAGCTCGTCGTTTAGATCGCGCAGCAGACCGTGGGGGCAACAAAGATCTCGAGAACTACAACGCCATGCTTTCAAAACTCGCCGACCGAGACCAGGGGTCTAATTAGTGATACAGGTTCAACTTTCTGACGAACAGCAGCGCTTGTTCGAGTACATCGAATCAACCGAGGCTCACGTGTTCGTCACGGGTCGCGCAGGCACCGGAAAGTCGACGTTGCTCAACTACCTAGTTGAGAACACCGATAAGTCTGTTGCCGTGGTTGCACCAACCGGCATCGCGGCTTTGAACGTAAACGGTCGAACCATCAACTCGCTCTTCGGTTTTCACTTCGATCTGCTGCACGACGTCGACTTCGGCAAGCAGATGCGCCGTTACACTCGCGAGATTCTTGCCGCCATCGACCTATTGGTTATCGATGAGGTTTCAATGGTGAATGCAGACACCATGGATGCCATCAGTCGCGCGATGGGTGTTGCTCGAGGAAAGCGCAAGGTGCCGTTTGGTGGCGCCCAGGTTGTCATGTTTGGCGACCCATACCAGTTGGCGCCTGTGCCTCCGCGCAAGCCGCACGAGATCGCATACATGGGCGAAAACTACCAAAGCCTCTGGTTCTTCGATGCCCACGTCTGGCGCGATGCAGGGCTTGAGCGCTATGAACTTATTGAGATTTTCAGGCAGAAAGATGGCCGATTCAAAGACATCTTGAACGCCATCCGTGACGGCTCGGTAACCCAAGAGATGCTCGACGAGCTGAATCAGCAGGCGGTCAGGGCCGTGCCACACAGCGATGTTTTGCGCCTGGCCACAGTGAACGCAATGGTCGACAGCGTCAACCGCAATCGCTTAGCCGAATTGCCGGCCAAGCCGAGGGTGTTCAAAGCTCAGGCCAGCGGAGACCTGAAGGCCTTCGAGAACACCAAGCCGGCCGAAGAGCAGCTTGAGCTCAAAGAAGGCGCGCAGGTCATGTTCATCAAGAACGACGACTCGAGCCCATTCAAAGACTCAGATGGTTCGGCAATCAGGCGCTGGGTCAACGGAACCATCGGGCAGGTGGTTGAGTTCAAGAGCGAGAGCCACATCATTGTTGAAGCCGACGGAGTGAGGCACGATGTTGGCCGCGCTACCTGGGAACAGGTGAAGTATGAGCTCGAAGAGTATTTCGACGAGGACACCAACAAGGTGAAAGAGAAGATCATCTCTGTGCCGGTGGCCGAGTACCGACAGTTTCCACTGCGTTTGGCATGGGCAGTGACAATTCACAAGTCACAGGGTCAAACTTTCGACGAAGTGATGATCGATCTTGGCAGCGGTGCTTTTGCAACCGGTCAAACTTACGTTGGTCTTAGTCGCGTTAGATCGATGGACGGTCTTTATCTAAATCGCGCGATTCGTTTGGCAGACATCAAAGTTGACACGAGAGTGTTGGCTTTCATGAACGGTCATCACAACACAGAGACACCGGGAATCGATGACGTTGACTACGGCGACTTCTTGCCAGACGACGACGTGCCAATCTTTTAGCTGGTCTTCACCTTGAGTGACTTGAAGCGGTCGATGAATTTTATTTCTGATCCATCAGCGGCTTGAGCAGTCGCCCATTCGATTTCTGGTTCACCGTCAAATTTCCAGTTTGGCCAATCGTTTAGCAGAACGCGCAAGAATGCACCGGCCTCGTGTTCGGTGATGTTCATGCCCATGCACGAGTGGCGGCCAAAACCAAATGCGAGGTGCAGCTTGCGCTCTCTGTGCATGTCGAATCGATCGGCATCTGGCCAAATCGATTTGTCATGATTAGCTGAGACGAAACTCAGCAGTACATATTTGCTTGGATCCCTATCGGCATCCTTAGCAGTTTTGTCTGCCTCGAGAACACGCTCCATCTTTGGAAGCGGCGATAAAAAT
>JBFYOO010000024.1:0-4515 GCA_041303785.1 Micrococcales bacterium | reverse complement strand
GTGTCGACAGAGCGAACAATGCCATCGGATATCGCGCGAACCTGAACGGTTTGGCCGAGTTGCGATCTAAAACTAAACAAGAGGTCGTCTTTTTCAACGGTTTGACCTCTGGTGACATTTATCTTGGTGACTTCGAGACTCAAACCAAACATCGCCGGGAAAGGCTCCGAGCCATTTGCCGAAATGAGAATTGCCTGCTTGCTCGGCCCGTAAGCCAAGAGCTGCGACTCGGCGAGCTGTCCGTTGGCCGCGACTGTCTTGATCACGGCGGTTGGAGTCACCTTGTAGGTTTCATACTCGGTTTGCTGAGTCAGCGCCGGAATAGCGATTGCGGCAACAACCGCCGTTGCAAGCACGGCGGCTGCCGAGATCCAAATCCAGCGACGTTTCTTCATCTCAGAGTTCTCCTAAAGACTTCGGGCTGAAATCAACCCTGCATGCCAAATCTCTCACAGAACTCAGAAAGTTGCCTGTCAGTTTGTCTAGAGCGACTTGAGGATGTCGTTGACCTTGTCTTTAGCGTCACCAAAGAGCATCTTGGCATTCGGCTTGAAGAACAGTGGGTTAGCGACGCCCGCGTAGCCAGAGGCCATTGAGCGCTTGAAGACGATCACGTTTTCGGCCTCCCAAACCTTGAGCACCGGCATGCCGGCAATCGGGCTGGTTGGGTTCTCAGTGGCCGCCGGGTTGACGGTGTCATTTGCGCCGATAACCAGAACCACGTTGGTGCTGGCTAGGTCGTCGTTGATTTCGTCCATTTCGAGAACGATGTCATACGGAACCTTGGCTTCTGCAAGAAGAACGTTCATGTGACCGGGCAGACGACCAGCAACCGGATGAATGCCGAAGCGAACTTCGACACCCTTCTCGCGCAACTTCTTAGCAAGTTCTGCAACCGGATACTGCGCCTGCGCAACAGCCATTCCATAACCAGGTGTAATGACAACCGTCTTAGCTGCCTTCAGAAGTTCAGCAACCGATGCTGCGTCAATCTCTGTGTGCTCGCCGGTTTCTTCTTCGCCACCGGTTGGTGCTTCGATTCCGTAGCCACCGAAGATTACCGAAACGAACGAGCGGTTCATCGCCCTGCACATGATGTAAGAGAGGTATGCACCAGACGAACCAACTAGAGCACCGGTCACGATTAGCAGATCGTTGCCGAGCAAGAAACCTGTGGCTGCAGCGGCCCATCCCGAATAGCTGTTGAGCATCGAAACGACAACCGGCATGTCACCGCCACCGATTGATGCAACCAGGTGCCAACCGAGAGCCAGCGCTAGAACGGTGACGGCAATCAAGAAACCAAGTTCTGGTGTGACTACGTAGGCAACGGTAAGTGCAACGAAGCCAAAGAGTGCAAACAGATTCAAAAGGTTTCTGCCTGGCAGAATCAGCGGCTTCGATGAAATCTTCGCCGACAGCTTCAGGTAAGCGACAATCGAACCGGTGAAGGTGATTGCACCGATAAACACACCGATGAACACCTCGGCCCTGTGCACACCAACAAGTTCAGGTGCGAGGTCGGTGGTGTGAAGCGCTCCGTTCCAGCCAACCAATACCGCGGTTAGGCCAACGAAGCTATGAAAAAGCGCGATGAGCTCTGGCATGCCGGTCATGGCGACAACCTTGGCTCGCCAGATACCGATCACGGCACCGGCGATAAGTGCAGCCACGAGAAGAATTAATCCGATGGTCGAAGAGTCAGACCATTCACCTGAGAGTGACAACCAGATGGTGGCCACCATGGCAATTGTCATGCCGGCCATGCCGTAACGAACGCCGGTGCTTCCGGTCTCGTGCTTGCTTAGACCCGCAAGGCTCATGATGAACAAGAGCGCGGCCGCGATGTAAGCGGCGTTAGCAATAGCTGTAGCAGTCATCACTGGTCTCCTCTCGTGAACATCTTGAGCATTCGACGGGTTACTGCGAATCCACCGAAAACGTTAATGCTGGCTAGCAACACACCGATAGCGGCCAGAATCTGAACCGCCAAAATTGAGTCGGTGATCTGCAAAATGGCTGCAACCACCACGATTCCAGAGATGGCGTTCGTCACACTCATAAGAGGAGTGTGCAGGGCGTGATGCACTTTTCCGATGACATAGAAGCCGATAACCACCGAGAGCATGAGCACCAAGAAGTGCTGCGGAAGTGGCGCTGGAGCCAGCGAAACAAGCCCGAATAGCCCCGCCATGCCGACGGCGATGAGTGCGCCCCTGGTGCGACCCGACATCTTCTTTTTCTCTGGCATCGCAACGGGCTCTTCGGCTTTCGCCGGTGGCGCTGCCGAAACCTGAACCGGTGGAGGTGGCCAGGTGATCTTGCCTGCCTTCACAACCGTCACCGCACGCTGAACCACGTCGTCAAAGTCGAGCGACAGCTTGCCGTTCTTCTTTGGAGTCAGCAGCTTCAAAAGGTTTACAAGGTTTGTGCCGTACAGCTGCGAAGACTGCGCAGGCAAACGAGAAGGCAAGTCGGTGTAACCAAGGATGATCACGCCGTTCTTGGTAACGACTCGCTCGCCGGCCACCGAGCCGGCGACGTTACCGCCCTGAGCGGCAGCCATGTCAACAATTACGCTGCCGGGCTTCATGAGCGAGACATCCTTGGCAGTAATCAACTTAGGAGCGGGTCTGCCAGGAATCAACGCAGTCGTAATAATGATGTCTACGTCTGCGGCCTGCTGAGAGTAAATCTCGGCGGCTCTGCGCTCGTAAGCTTCGCTGACTTGCTTGGCGTAACCGTCGCTCGACTGCATCTTCTCTTCAACTTCGACGGCAAGATATTCGCCTCCAATTGACTTAACCTGATCTGCAACCTCAGGTCGCGGATCGGTTGCTCGAACAATCGCTCCAAGACTCGAAGCCGAACCGATTGCAGCTAGACCTGCTACACCGGCACCGGCAACCAAAACTTTTGCTGGCGAAACTTTTCCGGCGGCGGTTACCTGACCGGTGAAGAAACGACCGAACTCGTGAGCCGCCTCGATCACCGCACGGTAACCAGCAATGTTTGCCATCGAACTCAAAACATCCATCGACTGGGCTCGTGAAATTCTCGGAACAGCATCCATGGCCAGTGCCGTGACACCCTGCTTGGCGAGCGCTTCGAGCAACTGCGGCTTTAGGGCCGGGCTAAGAACACCGATAAAAATCGCGCCCTTCTTGAGTCGCTTGATGTTTGCTGGGGTCGGCGCATTCACCGAAAGAACGACGTCGGCCTTCCAGGCCTCGGCAGTTGAGGCAACCTTTGCTCCTGCGTCTGCATAAGCCGAGTCAGGAAATGCGGCCTTAGCGCCAGCACTCTTCTCTACGACTACCTGGTATCCCAGCGAAACAATGACCTTTACAGTCTCGGGAGTTGCGGCCACTCGAGACTCGCCCGGTTGCTCTTTGACGACACCAATTAGAGACACGTTACTCCTTTGAAATTAACCCTGAGAACTGCTTTCTTGCCTGACTGCTACTAATGACGCTAACGCTACAACCTATGCATACCTGTTCACAAATGCCGCGAGTCGACACCAAACTGTGATGAATTCTGGCCGATTTTGATTTGCAAACCATATCTATTCCGCTACATTGCAGACATGGCAAAGGAAATCGAAGAGCACAAGCTCATTGTGCCGAGTCGCTGGGTTGAGCGAATCGAAGAAGTATTTCACATCGTGCTCGGCGTCTTTCTGCTGGGAATCGCGGCCGCCGCCCTGGTTTCGTCGGTTATCCGTGTTTTTGAGACTATGCCGTTTTTTCCAACCGGAATGATCCAGGCCATCAACGACATTCTCTTCATAATCATCATTCTTGAAATTCTGCGCACGGTAATCGCCCGCTACACCGATGGCGTATTTCAGCTGCAGAACTTTCTTATCATTGGCGTGATTGCGGCTGTTAGGCACATTCTTACCGTCGGTGCATCAATGACGCTGGCCTCAGGAAAATCTCAAGAACAATTTGATCGAGCCATTCTCGAGCTGGCGGTTAGCGCAGGAATCGTCGTGGCCCTGGTCTTTGCGATTTTCCTATCGCGAGCTTCAAACAGTTTTCCGACTAACCGCACCAAGCGGTCTTCTCAAACTTCATAGTTCAAGAGCTGCAACAACTTCGTCATCCCAGAGTTCGCCAGTTTCCTTGAATCCAAACTTCTTGTAGAAATCCGATGAATCATCTTCTGCCGGATACCAGCAGATGCGAACGCGCTTGAAACCCATAGCTCGATAGCGTTCAATGGCACAATTCAAGGCAAAAGTGCCGACACCCACTCCCTGATGGTCGCGATCAACCAGAAGCCGCCAAATCCACGGGTCTTTCTCTTGGTCGGGTGAGTCTGCACACATAATGAACGCGGCGGGCACACCGTCGCGGGTGACACCGCGAATCCATGTATAAGAGGCATCCCAGCCGTCATCTTGCTGAAATAGCGCATCGGCAAAACTCTCGGCCACGGTTGAGACTAGATGTTTCTGATGATCGGCTACTTCGAGTTTCAGAAATTCGCGAGCTCGGCTGCCAAGTT
>JBFYOO010000023.1:0-6661 GCA_041303785.1 Micrococcales bacterium | reverse complement strand
ATGTTGGAGGCTTCAACAGCCATGTCCATCAGGCTGACATCTTTGCTTGCACGTCTGCGGCTGATGATGCCCGTGCGTCTCTGAATCCACTCATCGCTAGAGTCGATTGGCCCTGCGATGTCATCGTTGGTTACAACAAGATCACCTCGAGCAGCACCAAGCGAGTAGATGCGTGAAAACCTAACCGGTTCGTATTGATTTAGAGCTGGCTGACTCAAAGTGCCTCAATTCGTTGATTGCTACAAACTTAGCGGTTGAAAACCTAGCTGTGATTGTTGATTAGCGACAAAGCCGCCTCGATATTTTCGGGGGTCTTCACTGCCAACAACTCAACGCCTGGCATAGAGCGTTTTGCTAGACCTGTGAGGGTGCCGGCAGGGGAGAGTTCGATAATCGCAGTTATTCCCTGGTTCAACATTGAGGCCATGCATAGATCCCAGCGAACCGGGTTAGAAACCTGACGAACCATGAGCTCGACGAAGTTCTTGCCGCTCGACTCGAGTTCACCAGTGGCATTCGTGAAGAGTTTCATGGATGGGTCTTGCGGTGTCAAAGTTTGCGCGTATTCCGAGAGAACCTCGACAGCCGGCTGCATGAAGCGGGTGTGAAACGCCCCCGCAACTTGAAGCGCTATAACTCTGCTGCCTGCTGGTGCATCCTGTTTCAGTTGCTCAATTGCCTCTGAGGTTCCGGCAGCAACAATTTGGCCACCGCCATTGAAGTTCGCTGGCTCAAGCCCGAGTGCCTCTAGCTTTTCTAAAACGATTGTTTCATCGCCACCAACGACAGCGGCCATCGAGGTCGCTTGCAGAGCCGCTGCCGATGCCATTGCGTTGCCTCGCTTGGTTACGAATTTGATTGCGTCTTCGTCGCTCAGCACGCCAGAGACAGCAGCAGCAGTGATCTCTCCAACCGAGTGCCCTGCTGCCGCCAAGCGTGAAGAGTCCGGAAAAGACGGTGAGTTGAACAAGACGGCTGCCGAAGCGATTCCGGCAGAAACAATCAGCGGTTGAGCAATCGCAGTGTCTCGAATGGTGTCAGCGTCGCTTACTGTTCCATGCTTTAGCAAGTCAACTCCGCTTGCATCGGCTAAGCGCTCGATAGTTTGCTTGAAGGCCTCGAGCTCAAGCCAGGGCGAGAAAAATCCGGGTGTTTGTGCTCCCTGGCCTGGGCAGACAATTGCAATCATGTTGAATCTATCCTTCTGTAGTTGAGTCGCTCATTGAACCTAAAACCATTGCGACCTGAAGAACAAACGCTTCGTGCGCGCCGGTGGCATCCCAGCCGATAATCTCGCTGATGCGCTTTAGTCGATAACGAACTGTGTTTGCGTGCACGAACAGCTGCTTTGAAGTTGCTTCTAGCGATCTGCCGCAGTCTAGATAGGCAATAAGAGTTTCGAGTAGCTCGGCCGAGTTATCTGACAACGGTTTGTAGATTTTCTCAATAAGTGTTTGCTTTGCAAGCGCATCGCCTGCGAGTGCGCGCTCGGCGAGAACATCGTCGGCGTGAGTAACGCGCTTGACCGTCCTAGCGTTTCTTTGAACAGCAAACCCTGAGAGTGCAGCTCGGGCAGAGTTGTGCGCAGCCGAAACGTCTCGAACGGTTGGGCCAACTACGAGCGCTCCCGCGGCAAAGAAGGGTTCAAGTTTTGCCACAATCTCGCTAAAAGAGGTGGCCGCCTTCAGGGTGGTGGCCTTCGAGATTTTTCCGACTACGACAATCAGTCGGTCTCCGTGCTCGCCAATCAGAACGTCTGCGTCACACTTGCGCGCAACGCGGCGAAGGTTATCGGCGTCTAGGGCTTCGTCTGTGTTTCCGATAAGAACGAGCGCAGAGCCATTTGCTCGCCAGCCGAGTGCAGCCACACGCGAAGCAATTTCATCGGTGTTTTCGCCGCTGAGAATCGAGTCGACTACGAGTGCTTCGAGGCGGGCGTCCCAGAGGCCTCGCGCTTCTGCTGCCTTTGCATAAACGTCTGCCGCGCTAAAAGCAATCTCGCGCGAGTAAAGCAAAACAGCTTCGCGCATTTGAGCATCTTCGCGCACCACGCGTTCTTCAACAACTTGAACCACGACGCGAATCAACTGGAGTGTCTGCTGCAGCGAAATCGATCTAAGCAGTTCGGGAGGTGCCAAACCAAAAACATCGGCTGCGACCCAGGGTTGCGACTTTGGGTTCTCATACCAGGCCAAGAACGAGCTGATTCCCGACTGCGCCACTAGGCCGACCGAAGCACGTCTGGCTGCAGGCATCTCGCGATACCACGGCAGGGTGAGGTCGAGCTGCCTAAGGGTCTCGCTGCTCAGCTCACCAGAGATTGAGGCAAGCCAAGCGAGAGTCTCTTGCTTAGGCTTCGCCACCGGCAGATCCAGAGGTTCCGGCAGTCACATCGAGCAACCTGTAGCGCTCAATTGCTTTAGCCGGAGCCTCAGCGTCAATTTCGCCGCGCTCAACGAGCTGCTCAAGAACGCGAACCACAATTGATGGCCCGTCGATCTTGAAGAAGCGTCGAGCTGCTGCGCGAGTGTCTGAGAAACCAAAGCCGTCAGCACCAAGCGTTGCGTAGTCGCCAGGAATCCATGGGCGAATTTGGTCTTGAACCGCGTGCATGTAGTCGCTGACGCCCAAGAATGGACCCCTGGCATCGGCGAGCTTGTGGGTCAGGTAGGCGTCTGGAACTTCAGCGTTCGGGTTCAAGAACTTGAACTCGTCGCGCTTCAAACCATTGCGGCGTAGCTCTGTCCATGAGGTAACCGACCAAATGTCTGCCGATACACCCCAGTCGTCTTGAAGCAATCGCTGAGCCTCGTAAGCCCACGCAACGGCAACACCCGAAGCCAAGATTTGCGCCTTGGTTCCTTGATGGTTGTTCTCGCTGATGCGGTGAATTCCACGGATGATGCCGTCGATATCAACGTTCTCTGGCTCTGCGGGTTGCACGATTGGCTCGTTGTAAACGGTTAGGTAGAACAACACGTTCGGGTCTTTGTGGTTGCCGCCATACATGCGCTCTAGTCCGTGGCGAATGATGTGCGCAATCTCATAACCGCTAGCGGGGTCGTAGGTGATTACTGCCGTGTTAGTCGAAGCCAACAGAGGCGAGTGACCATCTGCGTGCTGAAGACCCTCGCCGGTTAGCGTGGTGCGACCAGCAGTTGCGCCAATCAAGAAACCTCTTGAGAGCTGGTCGGTCGCGGCCCAAATCGAATCGGCGGTTCTCTGGAAGCCAAACATCGAATAGAACACGTAGAACGGAATCATCGGTTGACCCTGAGTTGAGTAACTCGTGGCCGCAGCCGTTAGCGCTGCAATCGAACCAGCTTCGTTGATTCCAGTGTGCAATATTTGCCCGGCAGCAGACTCTTTATAAGAGAGCAGAAGGTCGCGGTCTACTGAGATGTAGTGCTGACCGTTCGGGTTGTAAATCTTTGCCGTCGGAAAGAATGCGTCCATTCCGAAAGTTCTAGCTTCGTCAGGAATGATCGGCACGATGCGGTCACCGAACTCCGGTGCGCGAAGAAGATCTTTCATGAGTCGAACGAAAGCCATCGTCGTTGCCACACCCTGGGTTCCTGAGCCACCCTTGGCAATCTTGTATGCATCTTCTGTAGGCAACTTGAAGTCGACATACTTGCTGCGACGCTCTGGCAGATAACCGCCAAGTTCGCGACGACGCTCGTGCATGTACTGAATCTCAGGCGCATCTTGGCCCGGGTGGAAGTAAGGAGGCTGATAGGGGTTCTCTTCGAGTTGCGCATCCGTGATTGGAATTCGCAATTCGTCTCTGAAGCCCTTGAGGTTGTCGAGAGTCAGTTTCTTCATCTGGTGCGTTGCGTTGCGGCCCTCGAAAGATTTGCCGAGCGAGAAACCCTTGATAGTTTTCGCAAGGATGACGGTCGGCTGGCCCTTGTGCTCAACAGCTGACTTGTAAGCGGCGTAAAGCTTGCGGTAGTCGTGACCGCCGCGCTTGAGTCCCCAGATCTCATCGTCTGACATGCCTTCGACCAACTTCGCAGTTCTCGGGTCGCGACCAAAGAAGTTTTCGCGAACGAAAGCGCCATCCTCGGTCTTGTATGTCTGGTAATCACCATCTGGAGTTTTGTTCATCAGGTCGACAAGCGCACCTTCTGAATCGCGGGACAACAGCTCATCCCACTCGCGACCCCAAACAACTTTGATCACGTTCCAGCCTGCGCCTCTGAAGAAGCTTTCAAGCTCCTGGATAATCTTTCCGTTGCCACGAACAGGTCCATCGAGTCGCTGCAGATTGCAGTTGACCACGAAGGTCAGGTTGTCGAGTGAATCGTTTGCGGCCAGCTGAAGTGCGCCGCGCGATTCAACTTCGTCGAGCTCTCCGTCACCGAGGAATGCCCATACTCGTTGCTCGCTGGTGTCTTTGAAGCCACGGCCGGCAAGGTAGCGATTGAACTGCGCCTGGTAAATCGCGTTGATTGGTCCGAGACCCATAGACACTGTTGGAAACTGCCAGAAGTCCGGCATCAATCTTGGGTGCGGGTAAGAAGAAAGACCGCCGCCGGCGTGTGACTTCTCTTGTCTGAATCCGTCTAGTTGGTTTTCTGAAAGACGGCCTTCTAGAAATGCTCGTGCGTATGGGCC
The DNA here is from genome assembly GCA_041303785.1 of Micrococcales bacterium. Taxonomy (GTDB): domain Bacteria; phylum Actinomycetota; class Actinomycetes; order Actinomycetales; family Microbacteriaceae; genus Rhodoluna. The sequence goes on along the minus strand of JBFYOO010000023.1, from coordinate 2,041 downwards.
AGGCGATGCGTGTCCCTGAATAAAGATTTGGTCGCCACCGCTTGGGTGGTCTTGTCCTTTGAAGAAGTGGTTGAAACCAACTTCGTAGAGCGAAGCAGATGATGCAAAAGTTGAGATGTGGCCACCGACTGCAATGCCAGGTCGCTGCGCTCTGTGCACCAGCATTGCGGCGTTCCAACGCATCCATGCGCGATAAGTGCGCTCGATTTTCTCGTCACCCGGAAACTCAGCTTCGTTCTCAGGAGCGATGGTGTTTAGGTAGTCGGTGGTCGGAATCATAGGCACGTTCAACTGAAGTTCGTGTGAACGGCGCAGAAGGTTCAGCATGATTTCGCGAGCGCGGCCTCTGCCGTGAACACGAGAAACCGCATCGAGTGATTCAAGCCACTCTCTAGTTTCCTCAGGGTCAAGATCTGGATTATTGACTGAGAAAGCGTCTTGGTTATTGAATGACACCGACATCCTCTTTCGTGGGGGATGGAACTGCTGGAGCTCGGGTTTGAGCCAAGCCAAGTTTATTCTGAGATTTGGTCATAGATTCGCCCGTAACTGTATGTTTTGATTGTTAGCCCAAACAAAGGAAATCGATGACCCTAATAATCGGCGATGTCGCCCCAGACTTCACGCTGGCCAATCAATTTGGCGAGAGTGTGACTCTTTCAGATTTTGCGGGCAAAAAGCCTGTTGTTCTCGTTTTTTACCCGCTTTCTTTCTCGGGTGTTTGCACCGGTGAGCTCTGTGAGTTGCGAGACAATTTCGCGGTTTTCGAGCGCGACAACGTCGAATTGCTGGCCATCTCTGTTGATAGCAAATACGTGCAAAAGGCTTTCGCAGACCAGGAGGGCTATAAGTTCTCGGTTTTGGCTGACTTCTGGCCGCACGGCGCTGTGGCCAAGCAGTATGGCGTTTTTCTCGACGAAGCGGGAATCTCGAACCGTGCAACCTTCGTGATCGACAAGGATGGCGTTTTGGCCGCCAAGTTCGTCACAGCACCGGGTCAAGCCCGAAGCTTGCAGGAATATCAGAGAGCGCTAGACAGCCTGCACGTCTAAGCAAGCGCCTACTTTGCCGCTCAGGTTGATTACTGGGGTGCTGTTGTATTACGCTCTTTCGAGGGGCCTTTAGCTCAGTTGGTAGAGCGCCACGCTTACACCGTGGATGTCATCGGTTCGAGCCCGGTAGGGCCCACTGTTCTCATTAGAGAATATGAATGCCGCGTCAGAAATGGCGCGGCATTAGTATTTTCGGTATGACTAACCCCTTCGAGCCACCAAAGAAGCTCGCGATGAGCGATGCCGATCTTGCCGAGGCTTTGGCCGCCGCTCAGGGTGAAGAGGGCTCTCTTGGGGCCATGGAACTTCTCGAAAAGCAATCAGAGCTACGCGCGGCTGACTCCCACGCCTATGTTCAGTGGGTTCGTGAGATGGAAAGTCTTGGCACCCCTGAGGCAAGAGATGCACTCTCGGTCGCCCGCAGACGTGCATCTGGCCTGTCTGCTGATCCGGTCGTTCAGCAAGCGGCACCTGAAGTCACCGAGGATTCTTGGAAGTCTCTCGTTCCAGACTGGGATGAGCGCCAAGCGTCTGTTTTAGTCGCCAAAGAAAAAGCCATTGCAGATGCGCTTGCTCTAGCAGAGGAACAGGCGAAGAAAGAAATCGAGTCGGCTGTAGCCGCCGCCGTCGCCGAAGCGGAGTTTGAGGCCGAGCTAAAGCGAGAGGAAGCTGTTGCGAAAGTCAAGGCAGAAGCCGAAGCGCTAGCCGCAGAAAAACTTGCAGAGCAATTGCGCATTGCAGAAGAGGCAGCTGCGATCGAAGCGCTTGCCGCCGAAGAGTTGCGTGTTGAGGCTGAGCGTGTTGAGGCTGAGCGTGTTGAGGCTGAGCGTGTTGAGGCTGAGCGTGTTGAGGCTGAGCGTGTTGAGGCTGTGCGTGTTGAGGCTGAGCGTGTTGAGGCTGAGCGTGTTGAGGCTGAGCGTGTTGAGGCTGAGCGTGTTGAGGCTGAGCGTGTTGAGGCTGAGCGTGTTGAGGCTGAGGCCATAAGAGCT
>JBFYOO010000022.1:0-17953 GCA_041303785.1 Micrococcales bacterium | reverse complement strand
GACCCAAGTCAAGGTAGTTCGTCAGACTATGTCGAACTCTCGCCAAGTTTTGCTTGAACTAGTTTTCAAGCGATAGCAACTCTTGCGGGCTCAGGGCCACGTGGGTCATGATTTCGCGTAGTTGATCTGCCGTGCGAGCGCTGGCGATAGGTGCAGCCACGGATGGCTGCTGACGCAGCCAGGCCAGGGCGATCGCCGAGATGCTAACCGAGTGGTGGTTGGCCAGGCGATCGAGTTTGGCGAGCACAGCCCATCCGTGTTCGTTGGTGTATTTGGCTACGCCACTAGCGCGAACCGACTCCACCTGAACACCTTCGCGATACTTGCCAGACAAGAAACCCCTGGCCAAGCCGAAGAAAGGCAAACCTTCTATGCCTAGCTGATTCAGAACGGGCACGCTGTCGCGCTCGTATTCTTCGCGCTCGAGCAGGTTGTAGTGATTTTGCAGTGCGACATACTCGGTGAAATCGTTTTGTCTAGAAACCTCTGCCGCTTCGAGCAATCTCGCGCCGCTGTAGTTGCTAGCCGCCGCGAAACGAATCTTGCCGGCTTGCTTCAACTCGGTGAAGGCAGCCATGGTCTCTTCGAGCGGAGTTTCTTGATCGTCGTCGTGAGCGTAGTAGAGGTCGATGTGGTCGCGACCGAGTCTGCGCAACGAATCGTCGCACGCAGCCAAAATGTTGGCTCTGCCGAGGCCCGGGCGAGTGCTTAGCTTCGAAACCTTGGTGGCGATAATCACTTCATCGGTGCTCGAACGAGTCTTGAGCCAACTGCCGATAACAGTCTCGCTCTCGCCGCCAACGTGGCCCTCGCCCCACTCGCTATAGACGTCGGCGGTGTCGATAAAGTTGCCGCCGAGCTCACTGTAAAGATTTAGCACTTCGTGGCTTTGACGTTCGTCGGCACTCCAGCCGAAGACGTTGCCGCCGAGGCACAGGTTAGAGATCTGAAGGTCGGTTTTTGCCAAGTTCTTGAGTTTCATCTGCACATTGTTGCACGCTTTATTCGTGAAAATCGTTGACCTAGAATTTGGTCATGAATGCCAGTGACCTTTCGGTTCAGCGACTGACCAGTGCTGATGCGGCCAGGCAGCTTGGCGATCTTCGCGCATTTCTCGATGAGGCCTTTGATGGCGATTTCACCGATGACGATTTCGAGCACTGCTTTGGCGGCACCCACTTTACGATTTTGGCTAACGGGCAGTTGATTGCACACGGGTCGGTAGTATTGCGCCAAATCTCCTTTGATGGGCAGGTCTATCCAACCGGCTATGTCGAGGCCATGGCAGTTGGGCACGAATGGCGCGGTCGCGGGGTCGGCTCGAAGTTACTGGCCGAACTGACCGACTTTTGCCGGTCAAATTTCGCAGTGGGGATGCTTTCGACCGGCAGTCACACGTTCTATGAAAAACACGGATGGCGCCGGTTCAAGGGTGAAAGCTATCTGGCTACCGACGCGAGCGTCGTTCGAACAGAAGACGACGACGATGGGTTAATGGTGCTGACTTCGCTACAAAGCGTTTTGGCTGCAGCCCGGGTGACCTGCGATTTCAGAAGCGGCGATGTTTGGTAGCTAGTGCGTTGCCGAGCTGTGCCCATACTTTGCCAGCACAGACTCTTCTAGCAGGGCCACGATGTTGTAGAGCACGATTGAAACAATCGTTATGAGGGCAACGTAAGTCCACACTTCTGAAGGACGTGCACGCCCGATGGCCGACACAATCGCATAGCCGATGCCCTGGCCGGTTGCAAGCCACTCAACCAACAGCGCACCCGTGATTGCACCGGGCACCGAAATCTTTAGTGCGGCAAAGAAAGACGGAAGCGATGAAGGAAACGCCACTGTGCGAAGCGCATCGAGTTTTGATCCGCCATAAACATGAACGAGATCAAACATTGCAGGGGGAGCACTGCGCAAGCCGAAGACGATGTTAACCAGAGCCGGAAACAAGACCACAATGGCGCCCATGACCGCAACCGAGAGTTGCTCGCGTCCAAAAATCAAAATAATGATGGGCGCCATTGCAATCAGCGGAACCGAGCGAAGCAACATTGCGATCGGCATCAATGCCTGCTCGATGCCCTTAGAGAGGCTGAATAGCAGTGAAACAAAGGTGGCCAAGAAAATGCCAACGACAAAGCCGATTGATGCGTCAATCATGGTCTGGCCAAGAGCGGCCATAACCAAGTCGCGGTTTTCGCTGGCTGCCGGAACATCGAACAAGAACTTGTAAACATCGAATGGATTTTTGCCGATGAAAGGCTTCACGTTGAAAGCCCAGAGTGCAAAGAACCACAGCACCCCCACGACGGCAAGTGAAATCAAGGTGTTGGTGAATAGTCGCAGCACTCTCTGTGGCAGGGTTCTCATGCGTTCACCGAACCTTTAGACCAAGGGGTCACGACGCGCGAGATCAGCCCAACCAGCGCGTACGCGCCACCTGCAATCGCACCTGAAACCAAGGCCAGCGCCCAAACTCGCGCCACTTCAAGCGACTGCTGGGCATTGACCATAGCCGGGCCGAAGCCCACGTCTGGACCGCCCACATACTCGCCAAGAATTGCGCCGAGAAACGCTGCTGGAGCCGCAATGCGCAGTGCCGCAAGGATGGATGGCAGCGCAGAGAGAAGCTGAACCTTCACCAAACGGTGCCAAGCGTTTCCACCGAAAACGGTGACCACATCAAGGGCAGCACGATCGGCCGACTTTACTCCGGTCATTGCGCCAACCATGGTCGTGAAGAATACGCTCAAGGCTGCTAGCGCTATGGCGGTTTCAGAGGGCTCGCCAGCGCCCGGAGCGCCCAGCACCAGACGTATGATTGGGCCAATCGCGACTATCGGAATGCAGTAGGTGATCAGTGCAATCTGCGATGCGAGATTCTCAAGCTTCGGCAAAATCAAAGCGACGGCCGCTAGGCAGAGCGCAGCTAGGTTGCCCCAGAGAAACCCGATTCCTGCTTCGGCGATGGTCACCGATGCGTTTCGCGCGTAAAAGTCAAAACCATCAACACCGAATTGAATTAGAACCTCGGGAGGGGTTGGCATGGCACCGATAGATTCAGTGGCACCCTTTGGGGTGTTTCGAAACATGGTTGCTGCGACGAGCCACCAAACAGCGATGGTTGCGAGAGTGCCGAGTGTGCCCGAAATCCACTTGTTAATTGTCATGATGCGATTTAGTGCTCATCAAGAATGTTCTCGCCGTGAGCGCCAAAGAGCAACTCTGATGCACGGTCGTGCAGCGCGTGAAATTCGCTCGATCTCATCATTTCGATGGTTCTCGGTCTTGGCAGATCAACGTCGATTACTTCTTTTATACGGCCAGGGCGAGCACTCATCACGGCAACCTGGTCGCTTAGAAAAATAGCCTCGCTTATTCCGTGAGTAACCATAAGAGTGGTCGCTGGTTTCTCTGTCCAGATGCGAAGTAGCTCAAGGTTCAGTCGCTGTCTGGTCATGTCATCGAGCGCACCAAAAGGTTCGTCTAGCAAAAGCACAGAAGGCTGAACCACGAGCGCGCGAGCGATTGAAACGCGTTGACGCATGCCACCCGAAAGTTGAGCTGGCTTAGCCTTCTCGAAACCTTCCAAGCCGACCAACTTGATCAGATCTTGAACCTGGTTTGCATCCGGCTTAACTCCAGAGAGTTCTAGCGGCAGGCGAATGTTGTCGATTACCGAACGCCATGGCATAAGCGCCGAGTCTTGAAATGCGATGCCGAGTTCGTGGTTCTTGCGAAGTTCGGCCGGGCTCTTGCCGTCAACCGTCACGAAACCCTCGGTTGCGGTCTCGAGGCCGGCGAGAATTCTCAGAATTGTCGATTTTCCGCAGCCAGATGGGCCGAGCAACGAGAGAAAGCTGCCTTTGTCGCTGTGTAGCGTGGCGCCATCTAAGGCCGTAAGGGTTTCGCGGCCGATCTTGAACTTCTTGGTTAGACCAGAAATGGTGATGCCGCTGCCCAGCTCGGGTGAGAGGGCAGCGGCATCGTTCAAATTCATGAACTTAGATTACTTCAGTTCAGGGTTCTCTTCGTAAACCTCATTCAAGAGGCTCATGTCAAACAACTGATCTGCTGTGATTTCGTAACCGGCGGCTTTTAGGGTCGCAAGGTTCAGGGCAATCATGGCGTCACTGATTGTGAAAAGCCCGTTTGCGCGGGTTTCGTCAGTTTGAACCAAGATGTCGTTCTGAGTCTTTGACTGGTACTCCTCTTTGTCTTTCGACAGACCTAGGTCTTTGCCGTAAACCTCTAGTGCTAGACGCGCACCTTCGGCTGGGTTAGCAATTGAATCCTTCCAACCACGGATGGTTGCCTTGAGGAACGCCTTTAGCGCTTCGCGGTTGTTGTCGATTGAATCCTGGGTTACAACGAAGCTCTCTGTTACGAACGGCAAACCGTTGTCGGCGAATAGCAAGTTGGTTACCTCGTAGCCCTGCTGTGCAACGGTGAATGACTCGTTGGTTACATAAGCCAAGAAGCCGTCGACCTCACCGTTTACCAGTGGAGCTGGGTCATACTGAACCGGAACTTTGGTTACCTTCGAAGCATCGATGCCGTTTGCCTTGAGTAGCGCATCAAACAGAGTCTCGTTCGGTCCGGCCTGAACACCAATCTTCTTACCAATCAAGTCTTGGGCGGTCACGATGTTCGCGCCATCCTTGAGAGAAAGAATTGTGAATGGGTTCTTCTGGTAGGTGGTTCCAATGATCTTTAGAGCGGCACCCTCGTTGAGAATTACTGGTGCTACTGAGATTGGGTTTGCGATTCCAACTAGAACGTTGCCGTTTATAACCTCTGCCTCTGTGGCAGCTGGGCCGGCGATGAGGTTAACCGAACCGAAGCCCGCTTCTGCGTAGTAGCCGTTTGCATCGGCAAAGAATTCGCCTGCAAACTCTGAGTTCTTGATCCAGCTGAGCTGAACGCTGAGGTCGCCAAATGATTTGGCTTCATCGGTGGTTTCGGCTGCTGGGGCGCAACCGCTGAGAGTCAGTGCCGCAACCGCAATGGCGGCGACTGCAAACTTTTTTAGTGACTTGAGCATTAAATAATGTACCTTTCGGGAGTCATTTTTGAATTGTGAGATAAGCCCACCACAAGCATGTTTCGTGCTTGTTTCGAATTGGGCTTCCGCCAATACTGGCAGATAGAAAGAGGGCATTTGACCACGTGGGCGCAATTCAGGTATCAATTCGATTAAACTGAACCAGTTCGCATGCCCTCGTAGCTCAGTGGATAGAGCAAGAGCCTTCTAATCTCTTGGTCGCAGGTTCGATTCCTGCCGAGGGCGCAAGACTTATTGCTGGTTGTCAGTCATAGAGATGTCGACCGTGAGGATTCTGCGGCCACTGACCTCTAGTGCTCTAAAGACAAAACCCTCAAGCGCAACTTGATCGCCGGGTTTGGCCAATCGGCCCAGTTTGTTCATCATGAGTCCGGCAACAGTCACCACCGCCGGTATCTCGATGTCAGCGTCGATTAGTTCATTTACTTTTCTCATCGGGGTTAAGCCTGAGACTCGCCAGATTCCGTCTCTTTGAACTGACCTAACTTTTTCGGGCGCATCGTGCTCGTCATAAACCTCACCGACTAGCTCTTCGATTAGGTCTTCGAGCGTCACCAGGCCGTCAGTGCCGCCATACTCATCGACAACCAGCGCAATGTGGCTACCTCCTGAGCGCAGATTCGAAATCGCCGGAAGGACGCCAGTGATGCTGGGCAGCATGGGAATCGGGCGGGAAAGCTGCGAGACCAACTGTGAACTATCTGGGGCCGTCATAATGTCGCGAACATGCACAAACGAGAAACAGTCATCCAGTTCTCTAGTGACAATCGGATACCTCGAGTATGGATGCAGTGCCACAAATTCTCGTGCTTCTGCGACCGTCAACGAGCCGTTTAGGGTGACGACATCTGAGCGAGGTTTCATGACGGTGTCTAAAGTGTGTTCGGCAGATTCGAGCACGTCTGAGAGCATCTCGCGATGCTGTGCACTCAAACCCTGGTGGCTCTCAACGATAGTAACTAGCTCTTCGGCAGATAACTCGTCTGCGCGTTTCTTGGGGTCACCACCAAGAAGCACGACAACAAGGTCGCTAGATTTTCCGACAACCCAGATGATTGGTTTGAAGAGAACCGCAATAACCGCGATTATCGGAGCCATGATCAGCGAGAAGCCGACAGCTCGTTGAAGTGCCAAGCGCTTAGGCGCTAGTTCGCCGAAGACGAGTGACAAATATGCGATGCCGAGAGTTAGGGTAACCACGGCAATTGCGCTTGCCGTTGCCGGATCGAGACCAAGGGCTTCGAGCGAAGGTGACAGCAGCGGAGACAGGGCTGTAGCGCCGAATGCTGCCGAGGTGAAGCCCGAGACGGTCACACCAATCTGCACGGCTCCGAGAAATGTGTTTGGCTCGCGGGCCAGTTTGGCTACCGTGCGCCCGCGCCAGCCCCTTTTTTCGATCGCGACAAGTTGTGACTCTCGTAACGAGACAAGAGCTAGTTCAGAGGCCGCAAAGACTCCGCCAAGCAGAATGAACAGAAAAATGAAGATGGCGCTGGCTAGGTAATCAGTCAATTAATTGGCCCGACTTTGAGGCATTGCACCTTTGTAATTCATGAATAAAAGTGTGCTTATTCAACCTGTGGATTTGCTGACAGCCATAAACAGCTTCACAAATCTATTCAGATTTTGGTTCGCTTTCTTGCGTTCACTTCAGTTTCTTGAGTGGCTCTAGAACAGTCACCGTGATGCGGTATCGGCAAGGAGTAGAGTGCGGATATGAGAAAAATCCTTGGATTGACCCGTTTCGCGGTGGTCGTGCCGGCAATTGCCTCGATGGTAGGCGCATTGTTGCTCATGGCACAGGGTTCGATAGCTATCGTTTCAGTCGTGATTGACGCCATCTTCAACAATTCTTATCTAAAGGTCACAATTGTTGATGTGCTCACCGCAGTAGACGCCATATTGCTAGGAACCGTGCTGCTGGTTATTGGATATGGCCTTTACGAACTTTTCGTTGATGACCTAATTCAGACCCCGAGTTGGCTTCAGGTGAAAGACCTCGATGATCTCAAGTCGAAGCTGATTGGTGTTGTCGTTGCGATCATCTCTGTTGTCTTTGTTGGTGTGTTTGTTGATGCCAACCGAGCCTCTGAAGTCTTGGCCTATGGATTAGGAGCCGGTGCGCTGGTTGCCGGTCTGGCGTTGTTTGCCTATGCAACCCGCAAGCCCTCGAAAGAAGTAAAGCCAAAAGCCATTACGGCCAAGAAGTAGAACTGGCTCTAACCCAGCTTCGACATCAGTCGCGAAACCGAGTTCATCGCTCCGCCGATTACGGCTGGTATGCCACCACCGGGGTGCACCGATGCGCCAACGCGCCATAGCCAAGGTCGAGCAATCGACGAGTAACCCGGTGAGTGAAATGGGCCGCCCTGCCAGATAGGTCTGGTTGCACCATAGAGTGCGCCGCCCTCTGCTCCGAACTCGGCAAAGTAACTTGGGTCAAGAATTTTGTGATCAGAAATTAGGTTGCCAAGATTTTCGTTGAGTCCGATGAGAGAACTAATTCTCGCCAGCTCGCGTTGAACAAATGCACTTTCGATTTTGAACTGCTCACCATTTGCAGGCGCAGTTAGCAAAATCGCGGCGGTTGCTTTGCTGTTTGGGTAGATGTGTCCCGGCTTGTAGTAATTCAAAAACGCCATGGTTTCGTGCGGCACTTCGGTTTTGTCTAGAGAGGCGTGCAGGTCTTCTGGTGAGCTTGGCATGATCACCGAGTGTGTGACAGTTTCGGCAGGCAACGGTTTTTTCAAAACAGCAAACAGTGCAACTCCAGAGCAAGAAACCCGCTTTGTTTGGCGGTGTTTTTTGCCAGCAAGTGAGTCAACTATCTGCGCGTCTGTGGCACCAATTATGAAGTCGGCTGCGTAGTCTTTGCCCTTGGCCGTCACAACGCCTTTCTTGATGCTCGAAACTTCTGTGTTTAGCAAGATCTTCGCACCGGCTTCGGTTGCGAGGCGGCCAAGCGCCAAAGCGATCTCGTATACGCCGCCATGCGGCACAAAGATGCCGTCGCGCGCCATAACAGCCGGCATGGTCGCATAGAGGGCAAGGGTTCTCTCAGGCGCGATTCCGGCGTTCAGCGTGTGGATCGCGATGACTTCGCGCAGCCCGGCCGGCATCCACTTGAGGCCCTTTAAGTAAGCACTAGTAGAGAGGCGCAAGCCGTAGTTCTTGGTGATTGCCGTGACGGCCGGCAATGTCTTGGCATCGAACGGGTCGGCGGTGAGCAGCTTCACGATCTGCGGGCCGAGATGACCGTGTTCGCGATCGAAACGGGTCCAGGCTTCGTGCCACTTGTGCCCTGGTTGCACCGGTAGGTTGACAACCTCGTCTTTGAAGAAATACTTGCCAACTTCTGGCAGTTGTTCGAGCTTGAGGTCGGCAATGGAGCTTGCGCTGCTCTTGGACCCGAGTTTGTCGTATCGCGAGAAAAGTTCGTCTAGAACTGCCGGAAAGGTCACGAGAGAGGGCCCGGTGTCGATTCGCTGGCCAGCAACCTCGATGCGGCGAGACTTGCCGCCTATCCAAGAATTCTTTTCGAGAACGGTGACGTTGTGACCGGCTTTGGCAAGCAGAGCGGCTGCGGTCAAACCGCCCAGCCCGGCACCAACAACAACGATTTTCACCATATGTTAAGCATGCTAAGCGTGATTGAGGCCACGAGTTGAAAACCGGCAACGGTTCCGACTACGTAGGGAAAGGCCACCGAATACTTGTAAACAAGTTTTGCGTTTTTCGAAGAATTGTCGCGACTAATTAGCCAAATCAACCAACCTGCGTAGAGTGCGTTTGCAATCGCAAGAGGAATGTTTACGAAGGCAAACATTACGCTAGAGACTAACCACCAGAAACCGACCCAAAGAAGTGACTTCTTTGTGCCCAGGTAAACCGCTGTCGTCTTGATGCCTACGAACTCATCTTCTTCGATGTCTTGAATTGCGTCGTATGTATGCTTTGCCAAACTCCATGCCATTAGCGCGAAGACTGCGAGCCACAGCGGTTCTTCACCTAGCGCGAGCGGAACAATCGCAAGTGGAAATGCGTAGTCGGCATTGCTGATCGAATCGAGAAATGGGCGACCCTTGAATCGTGCCGGGGGAGCAGAGTAGAACAAGAAGGTGAGACTGTAAGCCCAAATCCAAAGATTGGCTTCTATTGAATAGTTGAGCGCAAAGAAAACCAAGAATGGAGCATTGAGCACAACAACACCCCAGGCAATCCATGGAACCTCTTTAGGGTCGATTTTCGCGCCGCCATAGCCGCCCTTGCGAATGTTGATATTGTCGGTCTCTTGGTCGAAGATGTCGTTGATGCCGTAAATCAATAGATTGAAGGGCAGGGTGACCCAGAGCAGCAACCAAATAGAATCCCAACGCCAAAGCTCTCCGGTCAGCCAGACCGCCATGAGGGTGGTTCCGATTGTGTTGATCCAGAGAACCGGCCTCGATATGGTTATGAGTCGCTTAAGCACTGTCTAACTCTATGCTCGCCCGCGGGTCGAAGTGCCTGCCAATTGATTGCTTGAACTATTTTCTTGATCGAGCGAGAAGCTCACGCAGGTAAGCAAAGGCGTGGGTGCTCCAAAGCGCCCAAACAACGAGTGCAGGCTGAAACAGAAGCCTTATGGCTCTGGCTTCGTCGGTGTTTAGGCCAAAGGCATCCCGTTGTTCTGTGAACTGGGCGATATTGCCCGGAAAAATCGCGATGAAGAACAGTGCCGTCACCACGCCGATTTGGGCACGGTAGCGCTTGACGAACACGAGTCCGAGGCCGAGCATGATTTCGACCACGCCAGAGGCCACGACTACGAAGTCTGGTTCGAGCGGCAACCAAGTTGGCACCTGGGCCAAGAACTCGGTGCGGCTCGTGGTGAGGTGGCTCGTGCCGGCGAATACCAGGGCAAGACCCAAAAGAATTCTGGCGACGTGACGAAGTGCGTTCATGTTCACAAAGTAGCAGTTAGCCGCCTTCGAGCACTCAAAGTGCCAAGATAGAAGGGAATATCCTCTTGGATTCGGGCAGTAGTCGAGCGAAGGTGCGAGACGGGGGACCCACCTGAGGAGACATCCGTGATTAATCGTGCGAAACTAGCCGACCTTAACGAGCGCGAGCTTGCCACATTTGCCGAGCGCAACCCAAAATCTAAAGCTGCCTACGATCGAGCAGAGCACCTGTTTGGTCGCGTGCCGATGACCTGGATGAACAAGAAGGCCGGCGGTTTTCCTGTTTATCTTGACCGCGCACTCGGAAACCGCATCTGGGATATCGATGGCAACGAATACATCGACTTCGCTCTAGGTGACACTGGCGCGATGGCGGGTCACTCGAACCCGGTTGTTGTTGAAGCAATTGAAAAACGAATTCGTCACCAGGGCGGCCTGACCACAATGTTGCCGACCGAAGATGCTGAATGGGTAGCTGCCAACTTGAGCGAGCGTTTCGGCATGGCCAAGTGGAGTTTTGCTCTGACTGCGACCGACGCAAATCGTTGGGCAATTCGTTTGGTTCGTGCAATCACCGGCAAGCCAAAAATCTTGTTCAACTCTTACTGTTACCACGGCTCGGTAGACGAAGCGCTAATTGTTGTTGGCCCAGACGGTGAGGGGATGAGTCGCCCAGGAAACGTTGGCTCACCGGTTGATGTAACTGAGACATCTCGCGTTGCCGAGTTCAACGACCTCGAGGGTCTCGAGCGCCAACTAAAGCGTGGTGACGTGGCCGCGGTTCTCATGGAGCCTGCTCTCACAAACATCGGCATCGTGCTACCAGAGCCGGGTTATCTCGATGGTGTGCGTGAACTAACCCGAAAGTACGAAACGCTCTTGATTATCGACGAGACTCACACTTTCTCGGCCGGCTACGGCGGAATGACTCTGCGCGATGGACTAGAGCCAGACGTGTTCGTTATCGGCAAGGCGATTGCTGGTGGAATTCCGACCGGAACCTATGGCCTCAGCACTGAGTTTGCCGAGAAGGTCTTGGCTCGAACTGACCTCGATTTGGTTGACATGGGTGGCGTTGGTGGAACCCTCGCCGGCAACCCGCTCTCGGTAGCTGCCATGCGTGCGACTCTCGAGCATGTTCTAACCAAGGATGCCTTCGGCAAGATGATCGACTTGGCTACCTATTTCACCGATGGAGTCAATGACCTTTTTGAACGTCACGGCTTGCCATGGTCAATCAACCAGCTCGGAACCCGAGCCGAGTATCGCTTCGCCAAGCCGTATCCGAAGAATGGAACGGCAGCATTCGAATCGGCCGACGCTGAGCTCGAAGACTTCTTGCACCTTTATCTGGCTAACCGAGGTGTGCTGCTGACTCCGTTTCACAACATGGCCTTGATGTGCCCAACAACGACTAAATCTGACATCGACCGCCACAACGAGGTATTTGAAGCTGCAATTGTTGAGTTATTAGCCAACTAACTCGCAAGTTCAACCTAAACTAAGCGAATTATGCCTTCTTACCTTTCATTCGAACTTATTTCTATGGTGGTTATCACCTTGATTTTGGTGCTCGATATACTTCTAATCTTCAAGCGCCCGCACATTCCTAGCGCTAAGGAATCAACGCTTTTCATCGTTTTTTACGCAGCGCTCGCAGGGATCTTCGGTTTATTGCTTTGGCAGTTATTTTCGGCCCAGCGCGCCACCGAATTCTTCGCAGGTTGGCTAACCGAATACAGCCTTAGCCTCGACAACCTGTTTGTTTTCGTAATCATCATGGCGAAGTTCGCGGTTCCGAGAAAGTACCAGCAAGAAGTTTTGATGGTCGGCGTGATCCTGGCGCTTATTCTTCGAGGTGCATTCATTCTGGTCGGTGCCGCGCTCATCGAGTCGTTCAGTTTCATCTTCTATGTCTTTGGGGCTTTCCTTCTCTACACGGCTTGGCACCAGGCTTTCAGATCGCACAGTGACGAAGAAGAGGCAGAAAGCAAACTGATTCTCTGGCTTCGCAAGCGCGTCGAGGTTTCGAAAGACTTCGACGGCGCGAAGATTCGCACGTTGGTAAACGGCAAGAAAATCTTCACCCCGATGCTTATTGTGTTCGTGGCAATTGCGGCAACCGATGTGATGTTTGCCTTCGACTCGATTCCAGCAATTTTTGGAATCACCGAAGATCCGTTCATCGTGTTTACCGCGAACGTGTTTGCCCTCATGGGCCTTCGTCAGCTCTACTTCTTGCTGGGCGGCTTGCTAGACCGTCTCGAATACCTAAAGTATGGAATTGCCTTCATCTTGGCCTTTATCGGCGTCAAATTGGTAGCACACGCAATGCACGTGAACGAGTTGCCTTTCATTAACGGCGGCGAGCACATCGAGTGGGCTCCCGAGATTCCAACCACGGTTTCGCTTGGAGTAATTGTGGCGTCAATTGTCGTTTCAGCTGGTGCGAGCGTTATTGCTGCCCGTTACAAAGAAAAGAAGTCTGTTCACTAGCCGAGCAAACTCTTCATCTGCTTGTAGATCAGGTTCGCTGCGAAAATCGGATTCAATCTGCTGAGGCGATCCATGAGCGTGGCGTCTGAGCCAATCGTGATTCGAGGCTTGTTATCTTCGATTGCATCGACCATGGCCTTAGCCGCAACCGCGGCATCGGTCTGCTTGAACTGACTCGCAGTTTCGTCGGCGTTTGCCGGCAGCGCCATTCCCGAGTTCTGGGCAATGTTGGTTGCGATTGCACCCGGAAACACGATTGTCACTCCAACGTAAGTGTCTAGGAGTTCCGAACGCAGGCCTTCGGTGAACAACTTTAGGGCGGCTTTCGAAGCCCCGTAAACGCTCTGGCCTGGCACGGGAGCATATGCACCCATCGACGAAACGTTGAGTATGTGAGCTTCGCTCAGTTTGAGAAAGCCCGGCAAGAAAGCCTTAACCAGCATTAGCGGGCCAGTGAAGTTGACGTTCATCACGTGAGCGGCATCCTCAATCTTCAACTCATTGATTTTTACAAACGGCTGGATGATTCCGGCATTGTTGATTAGGCAATCTGGGGCGCCAAGTTTTTTGGTAATGTCTGCCGGAAGCTTTGCAACCTTGATTGGGTCGGTGATGTCAACGACGAAAGTCTCGACTCGTCCGCCGAGTGCCGCGGCGAGGGCCTTTGTCTCGGCGAGCGTCTCTTTGCGCATGTCGATAGCCGCAACGCTTGCTCCGCGGCGAACCAGCTCGAGAGTCAACTCACGACCCATCCCGCTGCCGGCACCAGTTACCACGACGACTTTTTTATTGACCTTCATGAGTGCTCTTTCTTAGTGCTTCGGTTGATCGGCCAACAGCTCGGCATCCATGGGCAGGCTTGCCGGCAATTTTTCGTTGATCTCGGCTAGCTCTCGCTCGCTGAGAGTGATTCTCAGACCCGACAGATTGTCGCGAACAGTTTCGACACGAGTCACACCCGGAATCGGAACTATAGATGGCGATAGCGAACGCAACCAGGCGAGAGCTACCGCGTGGGTTGACTTGCCGTGAGCAGCTGCGGCCGCACCGAACACAGAGTCGAGGTCCTTCACACCCTTCGAAGGTGACCATGGCAGATAGACAACGCCGTATTGCTCGCACACTTCAAGCACATCAAGCTCTTGGCGATAGACAGGGTTCAGCTGGTTCTGCACGCTAACGACGCCGCCCTCGGCTGGTGTTCCCAAAATCTCCATCGCACGCATGAGTTGCTTGGCGCTGTAGTTGCTCACACCGATGTGCTCAACGATGCCGCGCTGACGCACTGCGTCGAGGTTCTGCACCTGCTCTTCGAAACCAAGTTTCGGATCTGTGCGGTGGTGTTGCCAGAGATCGAGCTTTGCGACACCGAGTCTTCCGGCAGAAGCTTCTGCAGCGCGAAGCAGATAATCAACGCTCGCGTTGCGCCCCCAAACTTCACCCGGCTTGCGGGTGATGCCTGCTTTGGTTCCAATAATGATTTTCGCTTTTTGCGCATCGGTGCCCGACCAGGTGCGAAGCGCATCCGCAACCATGAGCTCGTTGCCACCGAAGGTATTCCACGCTGAAGCGTAGATATCGGCGGTGTCGAAGAACGTTACGCCCTCATCCATGGCGGTGTGCAGAGCGTTCAAGACCTTCTGGTATGCCTCGTCAGAGCCGAGGGCGATGCCGTTGAACTGTGCATACATCGACCCAAAGCCGATGCTGCCGATTTTTTCGCGAAATGTAGTCATGGCTAAAGACTATGACTAATTCGACTCAGGTCAGTTCGAACTGACCGCCCTCAATCTGCCCCTGTTTGCGGTAGAGGTCGAGCTTGCTGCGGGTATCCATGATGTCTAGGTTGCGCATGGTTAGCTGGCCGATGCGATCTGCGGGGCCAAACGCGGCGTCTTCGGTTCGCTCCATCGAGAGCTTCTCTGGGTGGTAGCTGAAGCTTTCTCCACGGGTATCAACGATGGTGTAGTCGTCGCCGCGACGCAAACGAATGGTGACCGAACCGTTGACCGCCGAGGCGACCCACTTGGTTAGCGATTCGCGCAACATGAGGGTCTGCGGGTCGAGCCAGCGACCTTCGTAAAGCAAGCGACCCATGCGGCGACCTTCGGTGTGATATGCGGCGATGGTGTCTTCGTTGTGAATTGCAGAAATTAGTCGCTCGTAAGCGATGTGCAGAAGCGCCATTCCTGGTGCTTCATAGATTCCGCGGCTCTTGGCCTCGATAATTCGGTTTTCGATCTGGTCACTCATGCCGATGCCGTGGCGACCACCGATTTCGTTTGCCTTGTAGAAAAGTGCTACAGCGTCTTTGAAGTCTTCGCCATTGATGGCAACTGGGCGACCCTGCACGAACTTGATGGTGACGTCTTCACTGTCGATGCGCAGAGAGTCATCCCAGAATTTAACGCCCATGATGGGGTCAACAGTCTCATAAGAAGTGTCGAGGTTCTCGAGAATCTTGGCCTCGTGAGTTGCGCCAAGCATGTTGGCGTCGGTGCTGTAAGCCTTCTCGGCCGATGCGCGGTATGGCAACTTGCGGGCGAGCAGCCACTCAGACATCTCGTGGCGGCCGCCGAGTTCATCGACGAATTGCGCATCAAGCCAAGGCTTGTAGATTCTCAGGTTTGGGTTGGCGAGCAAACCGTAGCGATAGAAGCGCTCGATGTCGTTGCCCTTGTAGGTGCTGCCGTCGCCCCAGATCTCGACGCCGTCCTGCTGCATGGCGCGAACCAAAAGGGTGCCGGTGACAACGCGGCCGAGGGGAGTGGTGTTGAAGTAAGTCTTGCCGCCGGTGCGAATGTGAAAGGCACCACAGGCGATTGCGGCCAATGCTTCTTCGACCAGCGATTGGCGGCAGTCAACCAAGCGACCGGCTTCGGCCCCATATTCGGCGGCCCGTGCCGGAATCGAATCGATGTCGTCTTCGTCGTATTGACCTAGGTTCGCGGTGTAGGCGAACGGAATCGCACCCTTTTCGCGCATCCAGGCGACAGCCACCGATGTGTCGAGGCCACCAGAGAACGCGATGCCGACCTTTTCGCCGACCGGAAGGGATGCAAGAACTTTAGACATGCGCTCTAGGCTACCCAATAACAGGCTTTCGGTGGCAGAGTAATTGCATGGCCCGCAAACCGAAGAACCCCGAACGCCGCAAAATGATTTGGCTCGGCATTGTGTTGGCCATTCTGCTCGGGCCGCTCATGATTCCGGTCAGCACTTCTGGTGCTCTCGACTACCGCGAGGCTGCCGGCCCCGACGCCACTTTCTTCAAATCGCAGTCAATCGAGATTCACTATGAACTCACGGCGGCATCGGCCAGCTGCCCTGAGCCAGGCAAACTGGTGGTTCTAATTCACGGATTTGGCGCCAGCACGTTCTCATGGCGTCCGGTCGAAGATAAGTTCAGCGACTGCGACGATGTGATTTCTTACGATCGGCCAGCTTTCGGGCTAACTGAGCGCGCATTGTCTTGGCAAGAAGTCAACCCATATTCAATGCAGGCTCAAATGACGATTCTCGGCGATTTGATTGCGAAGTTTGCGAAACAACGCGAGGTCGTTTTGGTTGGTCACTCTGCCGGTGGCGCCATTGCCGCACAGTTCGCGCTAGACAACCCCGATAAAGTTTCAAAACTGGTGCTTGAGGCACCTGCGATTTTGAACGGCACACTGGGTGCGAGTAGCTCTTGGTTTACATACATTCCGCAGTTGAATCACGTGGGCCCGCTTTTGGTATCGAGCATCGCAAGTTCTGGCATGAACCTATTGAGTGAGTCTTATCACGACACCAGCAAGCTAACCGATGAAACGATTGCTGGCTATCGGGTTCCGCTGACTATAAAGAACTGGGAGTTTGCCTTCTGGGAGTTCTCGCGCGCAGATCGAACAAACGATGTTGCGGGGCGACTTTCGGAGTTTCAGATGCCGGTTCTGATAATCACCGGTGACGATGACCGAGTGGTAGAGACCGCGCTCTCGAGAGAACTTGCCACCAAGATGCCAGAGGCTGAGTTTATCGAGATTGCGAACTCGGGCCATCTGCCGCACGAAGAAACCGTGGACGAGTTCATGGCAGCTGTTCTGCCGTTCGTAAACAGGTAGGTCTAGGCGAAAGCTTCGGCTGGTGGGCAACTGCAGAATAGGTTGCGGTCTCCGTAAACCGAGTCGATGCGTCTAACCACTGGCCAATACTTTCGGCGGTGCTGACCGGCTACGGGGAAGACAGCGAGTTCACGCGAATAAGGGTGTGACCAGTCAGAAACGAGCATTTTTGCCGTGTGTGGAGCATTGTGCAGCGGGTTGTCTTCTGCAGGCCAGGTTCCCTTGGCAACCTCGCGACTCTCGTTGCGAATGGCAATCATGGCCGAGATGAAGCGATCGAGTTCAACCAGAGGTTCACTCTCGGTTGGCTCAATCATCAGTGTTCCGGCGACCGGAAACGACATTGTCGGAGCGTGGAAGCCGTAGTCGATTAGACGCTTGGCAACGTCGTCGCCGCTGATGCCGGTCTCTTTTTGAATCGGTCGAATGTCGATGATGCACTCGTGGGCAACCAAGCCGTTCTTGCCCGAATAGAGCAACGGGTAGTGACCGTCGAGTTTCTTGGCCACGTAGTTGGCTGACAGCACCGCGGCGGCAGTTGCGTCGCGAAGACCGTCGGCACCCATCATGCGAATGTAAGCCCAAGAAATGGGCAGTACGCCTGCCGAACCGTATGGCGCTGCCGATATAGGTCCGTAGTTCGCCAGTGGCGCCTGTGACATCGAGTGACCCGGCAAGAAAGGTGCGAGGTGTGAGCGCGCAGCCACTGGGCCGATGCCTGGGCCACCGCCACCGTGCGGAATCGCAAAGGTCTTGTGCAGGTTCAGGTGGCTAACGTCGCCACCGAACTTACCGAATTTCGCGTAACCGATTACGGCGTTGGTGTTTGCACCATCGATGTAAACCTGACCGCCGGCGGCGTGCACTCGCTCGCACAGGTCAACCACAGATTCCTCAAACACTCCGTGGGTCGAAGGGTAGGTAATCATGATTGCCGAGAGCTTGTTGCCGGCTGCGTCGATTTTCTGCTGCAGGTCATTGAGGTCAACGTTTCCGTTTTCGTCGCACTCGACCACGACAACGCTCATGCCCGCCAAGATTGCAGAGGCGGCGTTGGTGCCGTGTGCGCTCGATGGAATTAGGCAAATGTCACGCTGAACATCGCCACGGCTCAGGTGGTAACCACGAATTGCCATCAGACCAGCGAGCTCGCCCTGGCTGCCGGCGTTGGGCTGAATCGAGACGTTGTCGTATCCGGTTAGGTCGCTCAACCAAGACTGAATCGTGTCGACTAACTCGAGATAACCCTTGACGTCTTCGGCAGGAGCGAACGGGTGAATGTTGCCAAACTCCGGCCAGGTGACCGGCTCCATTTCGCTGGTTGCGTTCAGCTTCATGGTGCAAGA
>JBFYOO010000021.1:0-7434 GCA_041303785.1 Micrococcales bacterium | reverse complement strand
TCATCGGCTGCGGTTAGTGCGCGAAGGGCATCATCTGCATTGGCATTGGCGATTTCGAGCAGGGTCGAACCGGTGGCTGGGTCTTCAACAGAGATCTTTGTCGCAGCACTGCCTTCTTGCCACTTGCCACCGATGTATAGACCGGTTGGCACTTTGGCCAAGAGTTCTTTTTCGCTAATCGCCATCGCTCTAACCTCGCTCGAATTGTTCGGATGCAAATAGTTTAGGCAACCGAAGTCACTACGACACAGCCGGCCTGCTCTAACTGGGCAAGAGCTGCATCTGTGCCGGAAACCGAGATGCCGGCACATAGCTCCGACAGCACGGTCACGGCGACGCCGGTTTTGCGGGCGTCCAGCGCAGAGGCGAGAACGCAGTAGTCGGTGGCGATGCCAACCACATCGAGCGCGGTCACCTGAGCGTCAGACATAACTTGTTCGAGAGTGCGCCCGTCGGTGGCGATTCCTTCAAAGGCTGAATAGCTAGGGTGCCCCATGCCTTTTTGCACGTGCACAGCTATAAAGCTTTGATCAAGATTCGGGTGGTATTCAGCGCCCGCAGTGCCCGATACGCAGTGCGGTGGCCAAGAGTTTACGAAGTCTGGCTCTGCGCCATCGATAGCAAAGTGACCCTCGTTTGAACTGTTTGCATCGTGCCAGTCGCGCGAGGCAACAATGAGCGAATAGTTCTCAGAATTCTTCTTGAGATAGTCGGTGATTTTGCTGGCAACAGCAGCGCCGCCTGCAACCGCGAGAGAACCACCCTCGCAAAAGTCGTTTTGCACATCAACAATTAGAAGAGCACGCACTGTTTTTACCTCTTTTGGTTAGAAAAAACCCGGTTACCAAAGCTTAGTTATTTGAAAGCGAATCGCCACAACGGTAAACCGCAGTTACGAAGTTGTCGATAGCGAGTTTTGTCGAGTCATCAACTTGACCGTGCGCGTATACAGCAAACACCAAATCGACTCCATCTTTCGATTTGATGATTCCAGACAAGGTGTATCCGCGCTTAATCCAGCCGGTCTTTGCAATGATCTTGCCCGAAGCATCAAGATTCGCTTTGTTAAATCGGGATGAAAGCGAGCCACTCTCGTTGGCGATTGGTAATCCCTGATAGATGACCGCGTAATTGCCAACACCGCTCAGCACAAGCTTTGAAAATTGCGCGAGATACTTTGGCGTAATCGAGTTGAAATCAGAGAGCCCGCTGCCATCCTTGATGGTTAGGTTCGCAGACGAAAGCATGGTTGCGTTCAAACCCATCTTGATTGCCGCATTGAGCGAGTTAAACGAACCGTCGAAGCCCTGCTTGAGCGAAACCAGTCTTGCCAAGTATTCGGCTTGGGTGTTGTCTGAAGTTAGAAGCATGTACTTGACCCACTGGCTAATTGGTTGCGAATAGACACTCGCGATTTGCTTCATGCCAGCAGGCATCTTGGCTTCTGAAATCACTGCGGCAGAAGCCGAGTTTCCGAGAGCGGTTTTGAAAAACTTGCCCGCGTTGGCAACCGGAGTTGTACTTCTCGCAGAAGTGGCAGCGGCTGGGTTCTTGCGGTCACCATCAACCTGAAGTGCGGTTACTTCAGACATGTAGCCCTGAGTTTGCTCGCTGCGCTCCCAGGTAGGCTCCCAAGATGGGCCAGAAAACAGGGTTGAATCGAGAACAATCTTGCTGACGGCTTGACCCGCCAGAGACGCATTAACGGCAACTGCAAGATCGCTCAACTTAGGAGCATCGCGATAAACAGACTGCTTGCCGTTTGGGGTTCTCGAAAGTGTTGGGTCGCCAGCACCGACCAGATAAATGGTTGAGAGGTTAGCCGGGTCTTGGTAGACCTTGGTTTCGACTCGGTAGTTTGGGCCGAGCACCTGCAGGGCAGCTGCCGCGGTCAGCATCTTCTGCGTTGAAGCTGGCGCAGCACCCACCTCGCTGCTGCGGTCAAAAAGAATCTCATCGGTAACTGGGTTGATTACCGCTGCTGCAAAGGTTGCGAGCTTAGGGTCGGCCGACTCAGTGGCAACGCTGCAGGTTCGAGCAGAGGTTGGTGTAGTAGTGGGGCTCGGCGAAGCAGAAGAGTCTGTGTTTGGCGAATCGATGCTTGAGTTGTTTATTGGAGTGGCCGTGCCCGAGATGCTGAAACCGACAATTATGAGAGCAAGTGTGGCAACACCAGAAGCGGCACCAATGGCAACCTGCTTCAAATATGCAAACTTAGCCTTGCCTTCTGACACGACTCACTCCTGACGTTTTGCTATGAATACTTCAATTCTAACTTGACCAGAAAGCGTGGGCGCATTTCGGCTCTTAGACTTGGAACATGAAAAAGCTCAATTTCGCATCGGTAATCGCGCTTGCAGCGACTATCTTTGTCGCTCCTAACGCATTCGCTCATGACGAAGTAATCGGCACCTATCCCGAATCTGGTGAAACCGTCGAAGCTGGCCAAATTGGAGTTATGGTCGACTTTTCTGCCGACATCATGGCAAATGATCGCAATGAGGGTTTTGAAATCAGAGTCAGCGATTCGCAGGGTAACGTTCAACCGGTCAGCTGCCTCGAAGCGTCTGGAGCAACCATCTGGAGCATAACCTCACTGGCTGAGCCCGGTGATTACACGGTTGACTGGCGCTCGGTCGGCAACGATGGTCACGCCATCGAAGGCAATTTCAAGTTCTCGGTTATTAACACTTCTGGCTACGAGCAGCAGACCGTCGACGAGATTGCCTGTGCAGCTCCGCTTGACTCATCGGCGCCAACAGTCACCGCCGACGCAACAGGAACCACCGGCGCTGACGACAGCGCATTCACCGGACTATTGATTGGCGCTAGCTTCATTGTTATCGGCACAATCGCCGGCGCGGTTGCTGTGCGAATTAAAGAGAAGAACGCCGCAAAGAAGCCGAAGGTTCTTTACAAAGATTAACCTTGGGGCGGGCCGGCTAGCCGATCTACATCGCCAAGAATCGCCTCGAACTCGTCGACGCTCATCAGACTCAGGTCGATGACCACCTCGCGTACGGTCTTGCCTTCGAGCTGCGCTCGCTTGGCCACGAGGGTTGCGTTTTCGTAGCCGAGCATTGGCGAAAGCGCTGTCACTAGACCAATCGAATTTTCGACGCTCAGCCTGAGCAGCTCTTCGTTGGCGGTTATGCCCGAAATGCATCGATCCGCCAAAACATAGCAAGCAGCCTTCAACTGAGTGATCCCCATCATCAGTGCTCGACACATGATTGGCTCGAACGCATTTAACTGCAGCTGGCCAGCCTCGGCTGCCATGGTGACGGTCAGGTCGTAGCCGATGACTGCAAAGGCAACCTGGTTGACCACCTCTGGAATAACGGGGTTCACCTTGCCAGGCATTATCGAAGAACCGGCCTGCATCGGCGGCAGGTTGATTTCGCCGAGACCTGCGCGCGGCCCGCTAGACAGCAAGCGCAAGTCATTCGAAGTTTTTGAGAGCTTCACGGCAACGCGTTTCAAGACTCCCGAAACCATAACGAAAACTCCGGCGTCTTGGGTTGCCTCGACCATGTCGGCCGCGCTTACGAAATCAATCTTGGTCAGCTCGCCGAGTCGTTCAGTAACTGCGGCAACATAACCGGCCGGTGCGTTCAATTGTGTTCCGATTGCTGTGCCACCGAGGTTGATCTCGCAGAGCAACGGAACCAACTCGCGAAGCCTTTGTTCGTCTTCCATGGTCATGCGCGCGAAAGCTGCAAACTCTTGACCGAGGGTCATTGGCACAGCGTCTTGCAACTGGGTGCGACCCATCTTGATTACACCGCGAAACTCTGTTGCCTTGCTGGCGAATTCGTTGCGAAGGTAATCCATGGCTTGAATCAATTCGCGAATCTCGAGAATCAACGCAACCTTAAGTGCGGTTGGGTAAACATCGTTTGTCGACTGCGACATGTTGACGTGATTGAGCGGATGAATTTGCTCGTAATCACCCTTTGCGAAACCAGCCAGTTCGAGCGCACGATTCGCGATCACTTCGTTCGCGTTCATATTTGTGCTTGTTCCGGCACCACCCTGAATCGCATCGACTACAAACGAGCTGTCGAGTTTTCCTTCGGCAACATCTTGGCAAGCGGCAACGATGTGTCTATGAATGTCTGCATCGAGTTCGCCCACTTGAAAGTTTGCGTCGGCCGCCGCTTCTTTCACCAGCGCGAGCGCTCTAATCAGGCTCCTATAGTGCGCAATTGGAACGCCGGAAATTGGAAAGTTTTCTACTGCTCTTGCGGTGTGAATGCCCCAGTATGCGTCTGCCGGAACTTCGAGTTCGCCAAGCAGGTCGTGTTCAAGCCTCATTGCTGACATGCTTCCAGTCTGACACAACCACGACTCGGAGCAGTTCAACTAAAAGTAACTGCCTGCCCCACATCTGAATAGTCGGCTTGCAAGGGAATCAAGCGCGTTGCGAGCCCCGTAACCAACAGTTTTTCCGGCCGCAGTGCGGGCAAATCCAGCGAAGCTAATTGCCGTGCCGTCCTTGGCATAAACCAGGCCGGCCAGGCTGTAGAGGCCTGGAATGTAGCCAGATTTCGCGTGAACATAGCCTCGCGCCGCACGGTTGGAACCGTTGAAACGCGTTGCCAGCGTGCCTGAAATTCCTGAGACGGGCATATAGCTAATCAGGGGATTAAGCACAGAAGTTGGGTCAACCGATTTGGCAATCAATTCGGCCGTCATTCGTGCTGTCACCCGGTTCGCTTGCGCCAACCCCGAGCCATCTGCCATGACGAGCTTTCGCGAATCAACGCCATAGACCTTCATGACTCTTCTCATGAGTGGTTGAATATTTGTGAACGTGGTCGCCATCGCGTTGATGCGAAGCGCGTGGCGAGCAATCATTTCAGTTTCGGTATTGTCAGAATATTTAATCGCGTGATCTAACCAAACCGACATTGGTTGCGACTGAACCGATGCGGCCTGAACAGCTTGATCTGGGGTCACACCAACCTCAATGGTTGCAGTTGCAGCGCGTGTTCCAAGCGCTTTCTTGAAATGCGCACCGGCGGCCATAACCGGGTCTTTGCTCCTGAATCCACTGTATGCGCGAGAGGTCAAATCTGGGTTCGCACGATCGCTGTCAACCTTGAGTGGAGAAATCAATGAGATATAGCCGTTAGTTCTGTCAGACGCTCTCCACGCGGGATTCCAGAAAGGCTTATCAAAATAGCTGTCGTCAAGGATGAGCTTGGTGATCTGCTGCTCTTCCGGCAAGCTTGCCAAAACTTGTGCCGCAAGTGTCGAAAGTCTGGGTGGCTTCTTGTATGTCGTATACCGAGGTGGAGCAAGTCGGCTTAAGGTGTGGTCACCTCCGCCACGCAAGACGATTACACCCGGCTGATCTGGCAAGGTGAAAACACGAGTGGTTGCCGTGTATTGGGTAGACATAGTTTCGAGCGCCATTGCCGCGGTAAACACCTTCATGACAGACGCCGAAGGAGTTGCTTGATCTCCACGGATGTTGGCATAGACCTCGCCCGTTCGCGCATTCATAACGTAGCCATAGAAGTGCGCAAGATCTTTGCTGGTGGCCGCGGCCCTGATGCTGCAGGTGCGCGGCTTGTTGGCAACCGGGGTTAGCGTGGGCTTCGGAGTCGGGGTTACCGTTGGCCTCGAAGTCGCAGATGGCGTGGGGGTTGGTGTGAGGGTTGGAGTCGCAGATGGCGTGGGGGTTGGAGTAACTGCTGCCGCTGGCTGAAAAGTTGCTAGGCAAAGAGTTGTCAATGCGACAACTGCCGAAAACTTTTTTGCTAGGCCTCTCATTTAGTCAAAGTTAGTTGTCGGGCAAGCAATTTTGCCGCAGGTGAACGCCTGCTCACAGGAAACCTTAAAGAAAGTTGGCCCAGGCCGAAGCCTGAGCCAACCCTGTAGCTGAATGCTAAGAAAGAATATCTTTCACGAGTGAAGCGTTTTCTTTCTTGTTGACTACGGCAAAGAGGTAACCGACTAGAGCCGCGATGAACGGCGTTAGCACTAGAACCCATCCGAGTGTATTTAGCTGCCATGCGCTTTCTGCTAGCGATGGGTCGACGCCCTCTGGCACCGTTCCGGCTAGCAGGTTGAAGCGCGACATCAAGAGGTAGAGACCAAGCGCCAGCGCAACAGCAGACAAAATCGGTGCCACCTTTGAGCGCCAGACGTTCTCTCCGCCTTCCTTCATGAAGTAAACGACGACGGCAAGCGAAACCAGAATCTCCACGAAGATGATTGCGATAACAGCTACCGCGCTCATCCAGAAGAAGAGGTTTCCGATGCCGTCGAGGCCTGCGGCGGCAAACCCGACAATTACCAAGAGCGCAACAATCGAAGTCAAGATAACTCCGGCTGCGGGTGCGCCCGCCTTGTTGGTCATGCCGAAGCGCTTAGGTAGCACTCCGCCGCGGCCCAACGCAAAGAAGTAACGGCTGGTTGCGTTTTGGAAAGCTAGCAACCCGGCGAACAGGCTTGAAAGCACTAGAACGCTCATCAGCTGAGTCATCCATGAACCCACATACTGATCGGTTAGCGAGAAAAGAACCCCAGCTGGGTTAGCCAGTGGAACACCCTCTACAGCCGAACGAGCAATGACCTCATCGAAAATCTTGCTCGCACCCATTCCAGTGACCATGGCGAATGAAGTGATCGCGAAGAGACCAGTGATGATTCCGATTGCCCAGTAGGTTGCCCTAGGAACAATGCGCTTCGGGTTGGTTGACTCTTCGCCATAGATTGCTGTGGCCTCAAAACCGATGAATGAAGCGAAGGCGAATGCAATTGCAATTCCGGCACCGCCGGCAAAGCCGCCGATGAAGATTTGGTCTGGTGAGAACGAAGCTCCGAAGTTCATGCCCTCTGGACCGCCTGCAACCAAAATGAAGATTGCTGTCGTAAAGAGTGCAAGCACCTCAAGAACGATTAGAACACCGAGCACCTTTGCACCAACGTCAACCGATAGAAGTGAAAGGCCGCTAACGATGAGCCAGGCGATTACCGACCAAACAAACCAAGGCAAGTCAATCGAAAAGCGCGCGACCATTTCACCGGCCATCAATCCGCCCAAGAAACCATAGATTGCCAACTGAATTGTGATGTAGGCAACGATCGAGGTAAAGGCAGATGCGACACCCGCGTTGGTGCCGAGACCGCGACCAACGTATGCGAAAAACGCACCGGTGTTTGTGACTCGGCTGCTCATTGCTGTGTAGCCAACGCTGAACAAAAGCAGAACTAGTCCTACGGCAAGGTATGCACCTGGGGCTGCGGCACCGTTTCCGGCAAGCATTGCTACTGGAACTGCACCGGTCATTCCGATCAGAGGTGCAGATGCTGCTACGACGAAGAACACGATCCCGAATAACCCGAGTCGCCCCTTCTTTAGCTGTGTGTCTGACATAAGTGTCTATCTCCTCATTGAGTAAACAAATCGTTCGGGTATGA
>JBFYOO010000020.1:0-2890 GCA_041303785.1 Micrococcales bacterium | reverse complement strand
TTGCAACCCGCCTGTCGGGATCTCGCGACATCGTCGATGGCCCGAGTGGCCCGCTCGGAACAGTGAACTTCATCACGGCCCACGACGGCTTTACACTGCACGACCTTGTGAGTTACAACGTGAAGCACAATCAGCAGAACGGCGAAAGCAACCGCGACGGCACAAACAACAACCACTCGTTTAACCACGGTGGTGAGGGCGAACAGGTTGACGCTGAAACATGGGCACAGCGCAGGCAGGCAATGCGCAACCTGATGGCCACCATGCTCTTCTCTGCAGGTATCCCGATGATTACAGCTGGTGACGAGCGCGCCAAAACGCAGCTCGGAAACAACAACGCCTACTGCCAAGACACTGTGCTGAGCTGGGTCAACTGGCAACTCGACCAGCACGAACGCGATTTCGAAGACACCGTGGCTCACCTGCTGCACCTTCGCCGAGAGAACCCGGTGCTCAGACCCAAGCACTTCAACAACTTCGAAGAGGCAACCCCAGAGTCAGACCTGGCCCGGTGGTACAACCTATTTGGCGAGATTCTCACCGAAGCAGACTGGCACAGCCCAGAGAACCGATCGTTTGCAAAGCTGGGCAAGAGCGTCGCAGAGACCGGCAACCACAACCAGTTGCTGCTGATTGTGCACGCAACTGAAAACGAGATTGAATTCACGCTGTCGAGCGAAATAGTGGCAGAAAAGATTGAATTGCTCTGGGACAGCGCTGTTGAAAACCCCAACCAGCTTGAGAAATCCACAGCGAAGCCGGGCGAGGTTTTGACCCTGCCGCCGATGAACATAAGGCTCTATCGGGTCATTTAAGAGCAGTTCTCTGGGGGTCACTAATTCCCATTGGTTGCCATGCCATTTGGTGACTACCCTTGAGTTGTGGCTAAGCCGAAAGAAATTCAGATTCAGCACGATGCGCTGATTGGGCGCTTGCCTATCACCGCCGTGTCGCCAGTTGTCGATGGCGGCGCATACCCGGCCAAAGCTTTCGTCGGCGAAGTCATTCCTTTCAGCGCAGTTGTTTTTCGCGAGGGGCACGATGCCCTAGGCGTCGAACTTATTCTCACCTCTCCAACCGCCAAGGTGGCCGTTTATCGCATGCAGCCAGGAGCACCCGGCTCAGACTCTTGGCACACAGTCGCACAGCTAACCGAAAAGGGTGAATATCGCTTTCAGATTCGCGCCTTTGGCGACGACTTCGAAACCTGGCACCACACAGCCACGGTGAAGATCGCTGTAGGAGTCGACGAAGAGTTGATGATGCTCGAGGGCGTTGCACTTTTTGCAAAAGCCGCAGCCGAACCAGAACGGTCGGCAAACGAGGCGAAAAAATTAGTCGAGCTCGCAGAGAAGCTCAGCGACAAATCTAAGTCTGCAAAGGCTCGACTTGCCGAAACTGAAACCGCAACGATTTTGAAGTACGTTGCAGACAACCCGATTCGAAGTCTGGTGACACTTAGTAAATCATTCACCATCAAATGCGAGCGCGAGTTTGCGGGTGCCGCTGCCTGGTATGAATTCTTTCCGCGCAGCGAAGGCGCGACACTCGACCCAAAAACGAAAACCTGGACATCTGGCAACTTCAAAACTGCTTCGAAACGATTGGTTGCAATTGCCGAGATGGGTTTTCAGATTGTTTACCTTCCACCGATTCACCCGATCGGCACCGCGTTTCGAAAGGGTCCGAACAACTCACTGAATGCCACAAGTGGCGACCCGGGTTCACCTTGGGCTATCGGCAACACCACCGGCGGTCACGATGCAGTGCATCCAGACCTCGGCACTGAGCAAGACTTCAAAGATTTTCTAAAGAAGGCAAACGACCTCGGCCTTGAGATCGCCCTCGACTTGGCACTGCAGGCCTCCCCTGATCATCCGTGGGTGAAAAGCAACCCGGAGTGGTTCACTACTAGGGCCGATGGCACAATCGCCTACGCCGAGAACCCGCCAAAGAAGTATCAAGACATCTACCCGATCAACTTCGACAACGACCGCGATGGCATCTATCTAGAGGTGCTCAGGGTTGTCAAGCATTGGATTTCACTGGGCGTCAAGGTGTTTAGGGTAGACAACCCGCACACTAAGCCGGTGAACTTCTGGCAGTGGCTAATTGCCGAGGTGAACGCCGAGTTCGAAGACGTGATCTTCTTGGCTGAGGCATTCACTCGACCCGCCATGATGCACACGCTCGGCAAGATCGGCTTTCAGCAGAGCTACACCTACTTCACTTGGCGCAACAGCAAGGCCGAACTCGAGAGTTACCTAACCGAACTCTCGCGCGAGACCGCAAACTTCTTTAGACCAAACCTTTGGGTTAGTACGCCAGACATTCTCACCGAATATCTTCAGTTCGGCGGGCCGGCCGGTCACAAGATTCGCGCAATCGTTGCGGCAATGGCCGGTGCCAGTTGGGGAATGTATAGCGGCTTCGAACTGGTTGAAGCGGTTGCTAGACCAGGTGCAGAAGAACACATCGACAGCGAGAAATATGAATACAAGCCGCGCGACTTTAAGGCAGCCGAAAAGAACGGCAGGTCGCTCGCGCCGCTGATTCAGAAACTGAACGACGCCCGCGCAGAACACCCTGCTCTGAGGCAGCTTCGCAATCTGCAACTCCACTCGAGTGACGACAATTCAATCTTGATTTTCAGCAAGCATCTATCGGCCGAGCACACACCGAACGGCAAAGACGACACAGTAATTGTTGTTGTGAATGTTGATCCGCATTCAGTTCGCGAAACGACAGTGCACCTAGATTTGAAAAAACTTGGAATCGAATCTGAGAGCTTTGAAGTGCGCGACCTGCTGACCGAGCAGAAATTCACTTGGGGTGCAAGCAACTACGTGCGACTAGACCCCCGTGAAGAGCCTGCACACATCTTGCACGT
>JBFYOO010000019.1:0-2817 GCA_041303785.1 Micrococcales bacterium | reverse complement strand
CTGTCGATTCTGGCGGCTGGGTTCATCGGTGGCATGGCGCACATTTTGGCCGTGGCTTCTGCCCACGTTTACAACCTGTATCTCTCACGCACCATCTGGTCGTGGTTGCCATACGCCGTCTCGTTCGGTCTCTTGCCGCTGTTCGTAGCTCAAACTGCTTCTGCTGCGCTCTGGCCAGAGACTCTCATGATCGCTTTGTTTTCACTCGTTGGCGTTATCGCACATCTGTTGAACGCGCTGCCTGATATTGAAATCGATCGCAAGGCCGGCAAGGGTGGCCTGGTGGTTTCGCTTGGCCGACAAAAGTCTTTGTTGCTTGCCGCGGGGTTATCTGCGCTTGCAATCGCGGTCTTGCTTTACTTGATGCTTGGGGTTGCCTAGACTCGAAACCATAGCCCAGGCGGGCGGGGGACGGATTCACATGGGGCACAGCTCAATTGGCTTAGACAACGCTGCAGTCGCCAAATCTCTTCAGGCTCAGCTCGACCTTATCGGCCAGGCTCTAGATGCAAGCGACGACGGCTTTGCCATCTGGAAGGCTGTTGCGACTACTGATGGCGCAACCGGCGATTTTGAGTTGGTGCTCATAAACTCCGCCGGAGCAGCCAAGGCTTTGCGGCCTCAGCACGAGTTGGTTGGCAAACGGCTAGACGAAGTTGTTGATGCCGTATCGGCTGATGACCTGAAAAAGCTCTTTGTGAGAGTGCTCAACGAAGGTCGTGCGGTTAGAGACGTCGTTCACGGATTCTCTGAAGAACGCGGCAACGGCCTATTCGAGAACACGGTGGTGCCTTTCGGAAAGAACCTAGTATTCACAACCTATCGGGATGTCACAGAGGCGGAACAAGAACACTCACGTTTGCTTTGGATCTCGGAGCACGACTTTCTGACCGGCATGCCAAATCGATCAAAACTCCAAGAGTCCTTGGCGGCCAGCATTTCCGCGGCCTCGCAGAAAGGTGCACTGCTTGCTTTTGTATTCATAGACATAGACCACTTCAAGAACGTCAATGATTCCTATGGGCACGATGTAGGCGACGCTCTTTTGGTGAACTTTGTTAAGCGAATTCGAAACTCTCTTCCGGAGCGCGCTTTGGTGGCCAGAATTTCGGGTGACGAGTTCGCGATTTTGCTAAAGGAAGTCAAAAGTGAGGCTCAGCTTCGCGACTTGATGGACGAAGTATTTGAAGCCATGCGCAGACCTTTCAGTCACGGTGACCTCGAAATGTCAATTACCTGTTCAGCCGGATGTGTTCTTAGCGACGGCTCTGAGTCAGTCGACGAGTTAATGCGCATCGCAGACAAGGCCATGTATACGGCCAAGCACCAGGGCCGCGCCCGTTTCAATGTCGAAACGGTGCTAAAGACTACTTAGGCGCGTCGGGGTAGATGCTTCGGGTTGCCGCACGCTGTTTGTGCCCGCGTAACCAACTGGGCTTGAACCACTTTGGCAGTAGATGCACGAGCGATAGTGCGGCATAGATCACGGTGTTCAATGCGACCAAGGTAGCCAGAATTATGAAAAAGCGTGACTGCAAGAAACTCTCTGGTAGCAGCAAACCGCTAATGATGTTTATTGAATTCATGCGGAAATCCTGTGCTTCGGGCCTTGGGGCTGATCGCCCCAGTGGGCTTGCTTTCTCAAGGCCATGTCGATTACACCTTTGACAAAAATGATGCCCAGATAGGTGTCATAGATCAGCTCAATCAGCAGAGTTGAGGCCAAAAGTTTGGCTTTCCAATCGGCCTTGCGCACTGACCATACTTTTTCGGCAATGAAAACTAAAGCCATGACAATCCAGAACGGATACCAAATCCACGTGTCAGAACTCACGATCTGCAGGCTAATTAGAAGAAAGTATGTCCAGAGGGCAAATACCGAATACGCGAGCCCAAGTTGCTGCGACCAATAACGTGAGGTAGTCAAGGTGATGCCGTAGGTGGCGATGTTCTCCATAGCCCCACGCTCCCAGCGAAGTCGTTGACGCCAAAGGGAACGCAGGTCTGGCATCAGCTCGGTTTCGACCATACACTCCGGAGGCGAAAGCATCAAGGCTCCAAGAGATTTGAGTGCCAGCGTTATCTCGTTGTCTTCGGTGAGTGCGTGCGTGTCATAAACCTCACCATTTTTTCCAGGCAGCAGTTTTCCGCGCTGCTCAGCCACGGTGCGCAGTGCTCTTGCTCTAAAAATCGATGCCGTACCGGTTAGAACAAAAACGCGTCCCCTGCGTCGGTTGATTTCTCGCGAGTAACGCGTGTATTCGTTTTTCTGAATCTGGGCTAGAAGTCCGCGCTTATCCTCGCCGAAGAACAGACCACCAATGGCGCTTAGGCCGCGGTCATCGACAAAATGCTTGACTGCGGCTTTCAAAAACCCCTGGCGAAGCACCGTGTCGGCATCCATGATCATGACCGTGTCATTCTCGCCAAGAGTCGGCAGCAAGATGCTCAAATACTGATTCAGCGCACCGGCTTTCTTGCTGTCGTTGTTTACGCTCTCAAAAACCTCGACGCCCAAACTCCTGGCAACTGCAACAGTGCCATCAGTGCAGTTATCGGCAACGACGATGATTCGTTCTGGGGGTCGGTCTTGTTGCTCAAGCGAGCGAATCGTAGCGGCAATGAGTTTTTCTTCGTTGTGCGCAGGGATGAGCACCGTCACGGTTACTTCACCGTGAAAAACGCCCTCGGTTGCCTGCATTAGCACCCACGGCGAAAGCTTCTTGTGAAGAGAATCGTGTGATCGCCTTGCCTTGTTTGCGTCACGTAGTTCTAATCCGACGAATGCGACGACGACTGTCGTTCCAATTGCGATAG
>JBFYOO010000018.1:0-6934 GCA_041303785.1 Micrococcales bacterium | reverse complement strand
TTGGCTCAGAAGACGGCGTGTAGTAGAGCAAACGCACAGTTGTCGCTGGCGGCAGTGAACCGAGTGGCGCTGCGTCATAGACGGTGTTAACTTTCGGATCAAGCGGGTCTACGGTTTCGCCGGCAACCGCCTCGACAAACAAGCCGAGAGCTTCAAGCTTCGCCGTGACCTCAGAGAGGGGCAACCCAACGACATCAGTTGTGAAAACGAATACATTTGCCGATGTTGGCGAAGCGCTTGCAGTAGGCGATGCGCTCGGAGTACTAGGTGTGAACGTCGGTTCAGGTTCGCGTTGCACGGCACCGACGACCATGGCTGCCACAACGGCGATTCCCGAGATCAGAATCAAGCCGATAACCGCTATCCATGGCCAAACAATCGGCTGCTTAGGCTTCGGTTCTTCGAAGGTCGGAATCACGGTCGTGCTGTCGGTGAGGTTGGCCTGGGCGATGACCTTGGTTGTTACCGCCCTGGTTGGTGAGTAGCTCATTAGTGATTCGGCGCGCTCGGCAAGGGCAAGAGCGCTCTCTGGGCGCTGGTTCGGTTTCTTGGCCAGACAGCTCATGATTAGGTTTTGCACCTGCTGGTCTATGTTGCTTGGCAGCGCGGGCGGGGCCTCATTGATTTGAGCCATGGCAATCGCCATCTGCGAGTCACCGGTGAACGGCCGCTTGCCTGCTAGGGCTTCGTAGGCGACTATGCCGAGGCTATAGATGTCTGTGGCCGGGCTGGCCGGTTTGCCGGTTGCCTGCTCTGGCGCGAGGTACTGAACCGTGCCCATAACCTGACCGGTCGCCGTGAGCGAAACCTGGTCGGCCACCCTGGCGATGCCAAAGTCGGTGATCTTCACGTGCCCGTCTGGGGTAATCAACAGGTTGCCCGGCTTCACATCGCGGTGCACCATGCCCTCTTCGTGAGCTGCATAAAGCGCGCGTGCGGTTTGCGCAACTATGTCGAGAACTCTGTCGACGGCAAGACTCTTGTCGCGTTCGAGAATCTTCGCGAGCGAATCACCAGGCACCAGTTCCATAACCAAGAACGCGCTGCCCGAGTCTTCTCCGTAGTCAAAGACATTTGCAATTCCATCGTGATTCACTCGAGCCGCGTGGCGAGCCTCTGTTCTAAACCGCTCGAGAAAGCCAGGGTCACCGAGATACTCGGGTTTCAAAATCTTGATTGCTACATCTCGAAGAATGACTTCATCTTTAGCTTGCCAAACTTCACCCATGCCACCGATGGCAATGCGTGAAATTAGTTTGTAGCGGCCGCCATAGCTTTGACCTACCTCAGGCTTCACTTGCGCAACACCGCCTGCATTACCTTCTTGGCAACCGGAGCGGCGAGAGTGTTTCCGCGACCAGCTTGACCGCGACCCCCGCCATCTTCGATAACAACCGCAACAACTACACGCGGATTATCTGCTGGCGCAAAACCGGTAAACCAAAGCGTGTACGGGTCGTCTTCGCCGTTCTGTGCGGTTCCGGTTTTGCCCGCCACGGTTATTCCATCGATGCGAGCGTTCGAACTAACTCCGCGCTCGACTGCTTCAATCATCATGTTGCGAACGGCATCGGCAGTGTTCTGTGAAATCGGCGATGCAAACTCTTGAGGGCTAGGTGCAAACAGCGACGAGAGATTCGCAGACACAACATTCTCGATCAGGTTCGGCTTCATGATCTTGCCGTTGTTTGCAATCGCTGCGCTCATCATTGCGATTTGCAGCGGTGTTACGCGCACATCAAACTGACCGAATGCCGACATCGCGGTCTGCGCGTCATCCATGTTTCTTGGATACACGCTCGCAGTTGATCTCAGCGGAATGTCTACGGTCTTGCCGAAGCCAAACTTCTCTGCCTGCTCACGGATGGCGTTCTGGCCCAATTCGATGCCGAGCTGAGCGAAAGGAATGTTGCAAGAGAGCTTCAGAGCGTCAGAGATCGAAACTGTTGCGCGACCACCGCACTTGCCTTCGCCGCTGTTCTGAATGAAGGTGTTGGTTCCTGGCAGCTTGAATTTCGCCGGGTTAGGCAGCATCGAGTCGGCCGTGTACTTGCCACTTTCGATCGCGGCGGCTGCCACCAAGACCTTGAACACAGAGCCAGGCGCATAAAGGCTGCCGCTGATCGCCTTGTTCACCAACGGGCTGTTGGCGTCTGCGAGCAACTCGGCGTAGTTATTGCCAGACGTAATGCCGTCGTGAACCGCAAGCCGGTTCGCGTCGAAGCCAGGCTTCGAAACCATGGCGATTATGTTGCCGGTTGTCGGGTCTAATGCCACGACAGCACCCTTCAGGTTGCCGAGCGCATCCCAGGCAACCTTCTGAACGTCAGGATCAATCGTTAGCTCAACAGAAGCACCGGTAACCGGGTTGCCGCTTAGCAGAGCGTTGACCTGCTCGAAGAATTGCGATGAGTTCTTGCCGGTCAAGAAACTGTTCATCGCAGACTCTAGACCGGTTGCTCCCTGGTAGAAGCTAAAGAATCCAGTGATGGCCGAATACATCTGACTTTCATAAAGTCGCAGAAAACGAAAGTTGTTGTCTGACGCTTCAGAGAATGCGATCGGAGTGCCGTCGACAAGAATCGAACCGCGCTGTGTTTTGTATGAGTCATAAACCGATCGAACGTTTCGCGGGTCTCTGCCGAGTTCATCGGCGGCCAACACCTGAATTGTCGAACTCGAGATCATCAGCGAAACAAACATGGCCATGATCACGAAAACCACGCGCTTCAATTCACGATTCAAAAACCACTCACCCCGTTTCGCTCTCGCGAGTCAGCAGTGTCAGAAATTCGCAGCAGCAAGCCAATGATTATCCAGTTGGCAAGTAGCGATGAACCACCGGCCGCCAGAAACGGAGTGGTCAAACCGGTCAGTGGCAAAACGCGAGTGACTCCACCGATGACGATGAAGGTTTGCAGCGCAACAACGAAACTCAAACCGAGAGTTAGCAACTTGCTGAAATCGTCGCTGTGGTTGAAGGCAACGCGAAGACCACGCGAAACAATCAAAAGGTACAGAGCGAGAATTGCAAACATTCCGGCGAGCCCAAGTTCTTCACCTAGTGAAGCGATGATGAAATCGCTTTCAGCAAGTGGCACCAACTGCGGAACACCGCCGCCGAGACCGGTGCCGAGCACGCTTCCGTGCGCAAGACCAAACAATCCCTGCACCAGTTGGTAACTGCCACCGATTGCGTCGTAGTGGGTTGGGTCAAACGGGTTCAGCCATGAGGCAAAGCGCCCGCCAACATAGTCGAGCACTCGGCTGGCAATAAGAGCGCTGGTGACGAACATGCCTAGACCAACCACCACGTAAATGGCTCGACCGGTAGCCACATAGATCATCACCAGAAACAGCCCGAAATACAGCAGCGATGTGCCGAGGTCGCGCTGGCCAATCAGCACCAGCAGGCTGACCGCCCAAATCGCAAGAATCGGCCCTAGGTCTCGAGCGCGAGGCAGCTGAATGCCAACAAACTTGGGGCCAACAGCAGCCAACGAGTCTCTGCGGGTCACCAGATAGCCGGCAAAGAAGACCGTTAGGGCGATTTTGGCCAACTCGCCTGGCTGAAACGTCAGGCCAGCGATTGAGATCCAAAGCTGAGCGCCATTGATAGTTGTGCCGATGAAGGGCAGGGCCGGTGAGATGAGCAATACCAGGCCGACAACCATAGAGATGTAAACGTAGCGACGCAAGAAGAGGTGTGAACGCACAAAGAGCACCACCGCGCTCGCGGCGGCAATCGCCACGACTGTCCAGACAACCTGCCTGAAGGCAAAGAGCTCGGTGCCGCCGGCCGCAATCGTGGCCAGGTCGAGACGGTAGATCTGTGCGATGCCCAAGCCATTTAGCAAAACCACTGCGGGCAAAATCAAGGCGTCTGCCTCACTCGCTTTTTTGCGAAGAATGAAGTGCAGCACCGTGGCCGCGACCGCCAGCGGCGCCCAGTAGGTGAGGATGTCGAAGGTCAGAATCTCGATGGTCGAAAGTTGAATCTGGGCTAACTCGAAGGCGTTGATGCCGAAGGCAAAAAACAGCAGCCAGATTTCAATGTTTCGCTTTCGCGGAACAACGCGTGCAATTTTTTGAATATCAATCGCTACCGTGCTTGTCACTTGCCCACCTCGCGCAAGATTAAAAGCTTTTCTGAAATGTCTGCGAAGCTGTCGCCGCTGATTGATCTTTCTACCAACTGCTGCTGATAGGTGTTGAGATCTTCAACAACAATATCTGTGCGCTGATACTCGCGGCTAAACACAAATGGCCCAAACGATTCTCTAATGCCCTGGTAGATGACTACGTAGCCGTTTTTCTCTGCGATGAAGAATCGAGTCTGCGTGTATGCGTAAGCGCTGTAGGCAAGATAGCCAGCAATGCCGATTAAGGTCATGACTATCGCGAGACCGCGAATCTTGCGCCACCTGACCTTGCTGCGCGTTTCTTTCATGATGCGCTCGAGAAGCTCCTCTGTCTCAACCGCAAATTGTTCGGCAGGTTGGCGCACCAACAGATCACGCAGAATTCTCGGATTGAAAATCTCGACGAATCGATTGCCGCGGCGAGTAGAAATGACAACTTCGTTCTCTGCAGAGCCAACGAATGTTGGTTGCGCAACGAAGTCACTCTGAACCGCAGAAGACAGAACGTCAACAACGACAACCGTGACGTTATCTGGCGCGCCGTGCTCCAGCGCTTCATAAATTAGCAGGGCAGTTGCCTCTTCTGCGTCGACAGACTTGTCGAGCAAAATGTTGTCAATAATTTCGTCTGGCACCACACCGCAGAGTCCGTCACTGCACAGCATCCAGCGATCTCCGGCGGCAGCCTTGAATATTTCGGTGTCAACTTCAGGTGCAATCTCAACATCACCGAGCACGCGCATCAGCACGCTTCGACGCGGATGGGTGAGAGCTTCTTCGGCCGTGATGCGGCCAGTGTCGACTAGTCGCTGCACAAAGGTGTGGTCTTTGGTGACCTGCGTTACCTTGTCTTCGCTAACCATGTAGACGCGCGAGTCGCCGATGTGGGTGACGGTAACCAGGTCTCCGGTGAATGCGATGCCCGAGAAGGTCGTGCCCATTCCCTTTAGTTCGGGGTGGTCAGACACCGTGTCGGCCAATTTCTGATTGGCCGCTAGCAACGCTTCGACAACCTGGGTCGATGCCTGATCTGTGTCTTCGTACTCTCGGTCGGCCTGTGCTACTGACTGCGCGATGATTGCCGATGCGATGTCGCCACCGGCGTGACCGCCCATTCCGTCGGCCACAAAGAAAAAGTTGTAGCCCGCGTAGCCGGAGTCTTGATTGCTCTTGCGAACACGACCGATGTTAGAAGCCGCGTAGCTTTGAGTCTTGACCGACATCTATGTTTACGCTCGCAACTCAAAAACAGTCTTGCCGATTCTCATCGGAGTGTTCAACTTCACTGGTGCGGGAGTTCCGATTCTTGAACCATCGAGATATGTTCCGTTAGTTGAGTTCAAATCTTGAAGCAACCAGTCATTGTTTACCAAAACTAATTTGGCATGGTGTGTCGACGCATATTCGTCATTGATTACCAAGTCGCTATTGTCGGCTCGACCAATTGTGATTTCTCTTCGATCGAGTTTGAGTGAGTAGCCCGTTCGATCGCCTTCGGTGATGATCAATTTGGTTGCGTTGACGCCAGTGGGTTCGCTCATTAGAACATCGGTTTGCTGATTGCTCGGAGCAGCGGGAATCACAGGAGTCGAAACCCGCTGCGGCGAATTGGCTTCTGCCACGCGTGAGAAAACTTTTTGCCCGAATAGATCAGCGCGAATTACAGAAAGAATGCTGAACAGAAAAATCCAGAGAACTACAAGAAATGCAATTCGAACAATGAAAAGCGCTAACTCACTCATTGCTCACCTTGCTCGCAACAATTCGAAAAGTGAAAACGCTGCGCCCTGCCGAAATTTGACTTTCGTTTTGCAACGGTGCTTCTGTAATCGCCCTGCCATCAACTTTGGTGCCGTTGGTTGAACCCAAATCACGGATGCCCGCCTTTGCGCCATCCCAGAGAATTTCGAAATGTTTGCGGCTCAAACCGCTGTCATCGATTTGAATGTCTGCGCTTGAATCGCGACCAATCGAGGTGCGTGCCGCGGTCAGCGAGTAGAGGCGGCCGTTTAGTTCGAGTTGCGGCCCCCAGTTCACTGCAATCTCTTCTGTGGTTGAGGCCACCACGATCTGACCGAGGTTGAGACTGCCGTCTTCGATCAGCTTGATATCGAGTGCCGCGCCAAACTGAAATCCCTGTTTTTGCGCGTGGGTCTGGGTGAGCGAGGTGAGCTCTGAAACCAGGTTTGCGCCGAGTGCGCGCATGCGTTGAAAGTCTGCGGCCGACAGGCGAACGTTAAAGGTGTTAGGGGCGAGAATTCGGTCGCGGCTCACGATGCTCGCTTTTGAGTCCATTTCAGCTCTGATTGCCGAGGCAATCTCGATTGGCTGCAACTCGCTCTTGAAGGTCTTGCTGAATGCGCCCGTAACGATGCGCTCGAGTCCCTTTTCAAAGTTCTCTAGAAAGCCCAAACCACACCTCGTCTTCTCTAGAAGTCTACCTTTCAGGCTTTTCGCAAGCCCCAAAGCCGGCCGGCAACACGAAGGCTTGGAGTTTTCTGTGTGAATGCTTGACGTTGACTGCTTCTTGGGTCAAAACTGCACCTGCTGGGTTACCCTTGTCTCAAAGGGCACTCGTGTTCTCCTTTGTTGCAGAAACGGTTCGAATTTCGATTCGAGCCGTTTTTGCTTTCTGCAGAGGCCAGAAGTTAGCCGACTAGGTCTTTTGCCCTGCCACGGGTGTGGTCTGGCTTGCAAACCAGGTTTTCTGGCTTTTCGGCGCATTTTTCGCAAAGCAAAACCAGGTCTTTGCAGCCCAAATTGGCGCAATTTACGAAGTTCTTAGTTGGCCC
>JBFYOO010000017.1:0-10604 GCA_041303785.1 Micrococcales bacterium | reverse complement strand
CAGGGCGTGGTTGTTGGCGACGGCAGCGACATCGGCGGCGGTGCCTCAATCATGGGCACGCTTTCGGGTGGCGGCAAAGAGCGCGTAACCATCGGCGAGCGAGCTTTGCTCGGCGCTAACTCAGGCGTTGGCATCTCGATTGGCAACGACTCGGTTGTCGAAGCTGGTCTCTATGTGACTGCCGGAACCAAGGTCACAATCATCGACTCAAACGGCGAGCGCACCGCCAAGGCCGGAGAACTCAGCGGCCTGCCGAACCTGTTGTTTAGACGCAACTCGGTTACTGGTCGCGTTGAAGTTTTGCCGCGCACCGGCGAGGGCATTCAGCTCAACTCGCAGCTGCACGCCTAGAGGTTAATCTCGAACGCTGTCCCAGCCGCCCTCGGCAACCGGCGCCATGTCGAGCAAGACATCGTGATTGGTGCGCGCAATGATTTCGCCGATTGGTTTGAATTCTCGGGGAATGGTCGAGCCTGCGGCGAATGTTGCGAGCAGCGAGTGATCTTCGCCACCATCTAGAACCCAATCAAAAGCATTTGCGCCAATCGCGCGTGCGGCCTCTTCGAGCATCGCTTCGTAACCCTGCAGGTCGCGACGGTTGAGTGAGACGGTAACACCACTGGCCTTGGCGATGCGAGCGGCGTCGCGCGATAGCCCGTCTGACAAATCGAGCATCGAAGTCGCGTCGAACTTTGCGGCCAAAACACCCGAGGCAATAGGCGGCTGCGGGCGACGTTGAAAATTAACCAGCTCGTCATAGGCCGAAATCGCATCGGCGTTGCCGCTCTGCAAAAGGGCCAAACCTGCCGCCGCCTTGCCGAGAGTTCCGGCAACGGCAACAACGTCACCAACGCGAGCACCCGAGCGCAGCACTGGCTCGCGCCCTTCTAGGTCGCCATGAGCGGTCACGGCGATGACGGTTGTTTCTGCGATGGTCAGATCTCCACCGACAACGGCGGCCTCGGGCGCGAGCGCCAAACACCCATCACGCAGACCGTCGGCAAAAGACTCGAGCCATTCGATCTCGGTAGTTGGGCGACAAATCAGGGCAACAACCAACGATGTTGGCTTAGCGCCCATTGCAGCCACATCGGCAACGTTTGATGCAATGGCCTTGAATCCGAGGTCGTAAGCAGACGACCAGTCGAGTTTGAAATCGTGACCCTCAACCATGGTGTCGGTTGTCACTGTGAAGCGGGCATCAGGCGCGGCCACTACAGCAGAGTCATCGCCAGGGCCAATGAGAGCGGCTGTGGCAAGGTTTAGCCGGGCAATTGTGCGTGCCAGGCTAGCGTTCTCTCCGAGTTCGGCAATGGTTGGCATCAGTCAAAGGTAGCCTGTAATTGATGAAAATGTCTCGCATCGCAGCCCTGGCGGCCGCCGCCATTGCCCTAACACTCTCGCTTTCAGCCTGCTCGCCAACCATCTCGCTCGAGCCCGCGGCCGATGCAAATAATCCCGGATGTGCCGATGTAATCGTGCGTCTTCCAGACGCGGTTGATGGCCAAGAACGCAGAACCACTAACGCGCAATCGACAGCAGCCTGGGGAAACCCGACGACCGTGATTTTGCGCTGCGGAATCGAGCCGGTCGAGATCAGCACGCTTCCGTGCGTAACGGCCAACGGGGTCGATTGGATTATTGACGAATCAGCCAAGCCGAGCTTTCGCTTCATAAGTTTTGGCAGAACACCGGCACTCGAGGTGATTGTCGACTCAGAGAATTCTGTAGGAGTGAATGTGCTAGACAGTTTGGCGCAGGCGGTCAAGTCGATTGAACCAACCAAGTATTGCGTTAGCTAAAGACGAGAGCTAGCTTCTTTCGCTTCTCTGAATTGCAAGAGCAATTAGCTCGTCAATCAATTCTGAATAACCAAGACCAGAGGCCTTCCATAGCGCCGGATACATCGACAGCGGAGTGAAGCCCGGCATGGTGTTTAGTTCGTTGACGAAATAGCCGTCGGCGGTAACGAAGAAGTCTGCGCGCGCGAGACCCTCGCATCCGAGCGCAATAAATGCGTCGGCAGCCGATTCTTGTAATTTGGCAAGCAGCGCTGGCTCAAGAACTGCGGGCACGATCAGATCAACAGAATCTTCGTCTTGATACTTTGCATCGAAGTCATAGAACTCTCGGGTCTTCACCACAATCTCACCCGGCAGCGAAACCCGAGGTCGCGAACCATCGCGCGACTGCAAAACAGCAAACTCAATTTCGCGCACACTCAGCCCGCGCTCGATGACAACCTTCTGGTCTTCTGCAAAAGCAGTTTCGAGCGCCTCGCCAAGTTGATCGAGATTCTTGACTTTGCTTACGCCCTTCGATGAACCGGCTCGCGCAGGTTTCACGAAAATCGGCACCGAACCAAGCCCGCGGATTTTCTCGAGCGCAGATTCTGGGTCGTGCATGAACGAGTCTTCGGTGAGCACAACGTGGGGTGTCGCCGGGATGCCCGCGGCCAAGAAGGCGTCTTTCGAGAGTTCCTTATCCATGCCGCGTTCAGAGGCCAATACTCCGCTGCCAACATAGGCAACGCCAACCGCCTCGAGCTCACGCTGAACCTGGCCGTCTTCGCCGTATGGCCCGTGCAGCACCGGAAACACAAGGTCGACGACACCGAGCGAACGGCTGCCCGCGGGATCGGTCAAGATGAGCTCGCGGCTGCCATCGGTGGCAAAAGCAACCCGATTGCCCTCGTCTTCGACAACGGCGAGGTTACCCTTGCGCAGTGCCCACTTGGCAGCGTCGTCGGCAGCGAGAGTCCAATCGCCTGCCTTGGTGATGCCAACAGGAATTACCTCATACTTATCGCGGTCAATAGCCCCGAGCACGCCAGCCGCCGATGCGCAAGATATTTCGTGCTCAGAAGATGGGCCGCCGAAAAGAATCGCAACGCGCAGCTTGGTCATTATTCGCGAACCGGGCCGTCGGTTTCGTGGGTTAGGGTCGGGGCGATATCACGCGGATCCATGCGGCCCTCGAGCACGGCGTGAACCTGTTCGACGATTGGCATTGAGATGCCCTTGGCTTCGGCGAGTGCGAGAACCGGGCGAACCGATGAGAGACCCTCTGCGGTTTGTGACATGCGCTTGAGCACCTCGCGAAGCGAATAACCGCGACCGAGCATTTCACCGGCCTTGTGGTTTCTTGAAAGCGGCGACTCTGATGTTGCAATCAAGTCGCCAAGACCGGCGAGCCCAACCATGGTTGTTGGCTGCGCTCCGTAGGCGACTGCGAAACGGGAAATCTCGGCAAGACCGCGAGTCATGATTGATGCCTTGGTGTTTTCACCGTAGCCAACACCGTTGACGATTCCGATTGCAACCGCAATCAGGTTCTTAAGAATTCCGCCGAACTCGGTGCCGATGACATCGTTGTTTCTGAAGCAGGTGAAGTATGAATTGGTGCAGGCCTCGGCAACCACAATCGTGGTGTCACGCGAGGTTGATGACGCAACCGAAGCCGCTGGCTGCTCTGCTGCGATTTCTTGGCTCAGGTTTGGGCCAGAGACAACTGCGATTTGATCGGCAGGAAAACCGGTTGCTTCGGCAATAACTTCGCTCATTCGAAGACCGGTATCGCGCTCGACACCCTTCATCAAACTCACCAAAATTGCGTCAGCCGGAATCAGATGACCCCAGGCGGTTAGGTTGGCGCGAAGGCTTTGTGCTGGCACCGCGATGTAAACCTGCTCGGAGCCCTCGAGCACAGCGGCCACATCACTCGAGGCGCGCAGGTTGCTTGGCAACACCACGCCTGGCACGTAGTCACCGTTGCGGCGGGTGTCGTTAATCTCTTCGGCTGTCTCTTCGCGTCTAGCCCAGAGCCAAATGTCGTTGCCGGCATCGGCGAGCACCTTGGCGAAGGTGGTTCCCCAGCTGCCGGCTCCCATTACCGCTATCTTGCTCACTCTTTTGCCTTCTTCTTGAAGTTTCCGGTGGCTGCCTCGCCGGTGTCGGCGGTATTCCAGCGACGATCGGGAGCCTTTTCACCGCGAAGCTGCTCAACCAATTCTGTGATTTTATCCATGACCAAATCGGTTGCCTCTTGAACCTCAGCTGGCTGCAATTGCGGGTGACGATATTTGCTCAAGTCGATTTCGCCGCCGACCAGAACGTGAACCTTCTTCCAGAAGCCAGGGCGAAACTTGGTTCCATACTGCGGCAAAATCTTTTCACTGCCCCACTGTGCCATCGCATAAACCGGCACACCGGTTTCGAGCGCCAAACGAACAGCGCCGGTTCGCCCGCGCATCGGCCAAAGATCAGGGTCGCGGGTTAGCGTGCCCTCAGGAAAAATCGTGATGCAGTGACCTGCCTCGAGAAATGTGTTGGCGGCGCGAAGTGGTGCATCGTTTCTGTGGGTGCTGCGATAAACCGGAACCTGACCGGCGGCGGTTAGCAACTTGCCGAGCAGCGGAACTCTGAAGAGACTCTCTTTTGCCAAGAAGTGCGGGCCGCGACCGAGCTGCTTGTAAACGAAGTAGGCAACCGCGAGTGCGTCAACATTGGTCACGTGATTCGCAACCATGATGTAAGCGCCCTTCTTCGGAAGCTTCTCGATGCCGTGCGGCACAACGCGAAACATGAAGCGCACAACCGGCACCATGATGTTCGCGACGAAGTGAACGGCCCAGTTCAACTCCTCCGATTTGACAACCGGCATCTTGAGCTCGCTCTT
Organism: Micrococcales bacterium; assembly: GCA_041303785.1. GTDB lineage: Bacteria > Actinomycetota > Actinomycetes > Actinomycetales > Microbacteriaceae > Rhodoluna. Next base: position 5,927 of record JBFYOO010000017.1, on the reverse strand, counting down.
GATTTTTGTCTTTGCCATGGGTTCGGCGTTACTCCGAGTAGGTGAAGTCGGCACCGAGGTCGGTGAGCTTTTGCAAGAAGTGTTCGTAGCCACGCGAAATCAGCTGCACGTTGGTCACGTTAGAAGTGCCATCGGCGGCCAGTGCGGCAACCATGTGGCTGAAGCCACCGCGAAGGTCAGGCACACGGATGTCGGCCCCCTTCAACTCGGTTGGCCCAGAAATCACGGCGCTGTGGTTGAAGTTGCGCTGCCCGAAGCGGCAAGGGGTGCCACCTAGGCACTCGCGGTAGATCTCAATGTGCGCGCCCATTTCAACCAGTGCGTCGGTAAAGCCGAAGCGCTGCTCGTATACGGTTTCGTGCACGATCGAGATGCCCTTGGCTTGGGTTAGTGCCACCACGAGCGGTTGCTGCCAGTCGGTCATGAAGCCCGGATGAACGTCTGTCTCGATAACCACCGAGTGCAGGTCGCCGCCCGGGTGGTAGAAGCGAATGCCGTCATCCTTGATTTCGAAGGCGCCGCCGACTTTTCTGAACACGTTCAAGAAAGTTGTCATCTCTTGCTGGCGTGCTCCCCCAACAAAAATGTCGCCCTCGGTTGCGAGCGCAGCCGCCGCCCAAGATGCAGCCTCGTTGCGGTCGAATAGCGCGCGGTGTTCATAGCCACCCAAACGCTTCACACCCTCGATGCGAATCACGCGGTCGGTGTCAACCGAAATGATTGCGCCCATCTTCTGCAGAATCGCGATGAGATCCATGATCTCTGGCTCGATTGCTGCGCCAGACAACTCGGTTAGACCTTCGGCACGAACCGCGGTTAGCAAAACCTGCTCGGTTGCGCCGACAGATGGGTAAGGCAAAGAAATCTTTGCGCCCTTCAAACCCTTTGGCGCGGTGAGCCTGATGCCGTTGGCAACGTCTTCGATAACCGCACCGAAGTTTCTCAGCACCTCGAAGTGAAAGTCGATTGGGCGATCGCCGATATGGCAACCGCCGAGGCCAGGAATGAATGCTTCACCGAGTTGGTGCAGCAACGGACCACAAAACAAAATTGGAATTCGCGATGAACCGGCGTGAGCATCGATGTCGACCATGCGAGCCTGCTTCACATTGCTCGGATCGAGAGTCATCACGCCGTCTTCGCCGTGAGCGATTGCGACACCGTGCAGCTGTAGCAAACGAGAAACGATTTCGACGTCGCTAATGAACGGAACGTCTTTGAGAGTGCTTGCTTCGTCGGCCAGCAGGGCGGCAACCATGGCCTTGGTAACCAGGTTCTTGGCACCGCGAACATCAACGCGACCCTTGAGTGGCTTGCCGCCGTGAACTGTTATCTGACTCATACCTGTCTCTAACTCCTGGCCGGCAGGGTCTTTGGTCGCCAGGCCTCGCGCTGCTGCTCGAAATCTGTGATTGCTTGCTCGTCTCGAAGGGTCAAACCTATGTCGTCGAGTCCTTCGAGCAGACGCCACCTAGTGTATTCATCGATTGCGAAATTGACCGTGAGGCTGCCGACTGAAACAGTTCGATTGACTAGGTCTACTGTTGCTCCAACTCCGGGCTGCGCCTCGATGGCCTGCCAGAGTTTCTCGGTGTCTTCGTCGGTGATTTCGCCCGCGACTAATCCCTGCTTGCCAGCGTTGCCTCTGAAGATGTCTGCAAACTTGCTCGAGAAAACCGCTTTGAAACCGTAGTCGCGAAGCGCCCAAACTGCGTGCTCGCGCGATGATCCGGTGCCGAAATCTGGCCCAGCAATCAGCACCTCAGCACCCGCGTAAATCGGCTGGTTCAAAACGAAATCTTTGTCGGCACGCCACGATGCAAACAGCGCATCTTCGAAACCGGTTTTCGTAATTCGCTTTAGATAAACCGCTGGAATTATCTGATCGGTGTCGACGTTGCTGCGACGAAAAGGCACGGCGACTCCGGTGAAGACTTCAACCTTTTGCATTAGTTAGCACCGCCTTCGTTGTTCCAAGTTTCGAGGTCGGCGGGTGAAGAAAGGGTTCCGCGAATTGCGGTTGCTGCGGCAACCAACGGCGACACCAAGTGGGTGCGTGCACCCTTGCCCTGGCGACCTTCAAAGTTGCGGTTCGAAGTTGAGGCCGCGCGCTCACCAACGGCAAGCTGGTCTGGGTTCATGCCGAGGCACATCGAACAACCGGCAAAGCGCCACTCGGCTCCGAAGTCTTTGAAGATTTTGTCGAGGCCCTCGGCCTCTGCTTGCGCGCGCACCTTGGCCGAGCCGGGCACAATCAGCATGCGAACACCGTCGGCCATTTTCTGACCCTTCAAGATTTCGGCTGCGGCGCGCAGGTCTTCGATGCGCGAGTTGGTGCAAGACCCCAAGAACACAGTGTTCACCGCGATGTCTTTCATCTTGGTGCCAGCCTCAAGACCCATGTATTCAAGGGCACGCACGGCCGCTGCCTTGTCGTTCGGGTCTTCGAAATCGTCTGGCGACGGAACGCTGCCGAGCAAGCTGACACCCTGCCCAGGGTTCGTGCCCCAAGTGACGAACGGGTCGAGAGTGTTGGCATCAAGAAAAACCTCTGCGTCAAAAGTTGCATCGGCGTCGGTCGGCAAGGTCTTCCAGCAGGCGACGGCGTCATCCCAGTCTTTGCCACTGGGTGCGTGCGGGCGGCCCTTGAGATAGTCAAAAGTAGTTTCGTCTGGTGCAACCATTCCGGCACGAGCGCCGGCTTCGATCGACATGTTGCAAATTGTCATGCGGGCTTCCATCGAAAGTGCGCGAATTGCGCTGCCGCGATATTCGAGAACGTAGCCCTGACCGCCGCCCGTGCCGATCTTGGCAATCACCGCGAGAATGATGTCTTTCGAAGTGACGCCTGGGCGAAGCTTGCCCTCAACGTTGATGGCCATGGTTTTGAAAGGCTTCAACGGCAGAGTCTGGGTTGCGAGAACGTGCTCAACCTCGCTCGTGCCGATGCCCATCGCGAGCGCACCGAATGCTCCGTGTGTTGAGGTGTGTGAGTCGCCGCAGACAACCGTGATGCCCGGCATGGTGAGCCCGAGCTGCGGGCCAACCACGTGCACGATTCCCTGGTCGATGTCGCCGAGCGAGTGAATGCGAATGCCAAACTCTTCTGCGTTTTTGCGAAGCGCCATAATCTGAGCTCGGCTGGTGAGGTCGGCGATCGGCTGGTCGATATCCCAGGTTGGGGTGTTGTGATCTTCGGTGGCAATAGTGAGGTCTGGGCGACGAACCTGACGGCCGGCTAGGCGAAGCCCGTCGAATGCCTGCGGGCTGGTGACCTCGTGCACGAGGTGGAGGTCGATGTAGAGAAGGTCTGGAGCGCCGTCTTCGCCCTTGGCGACCAGGTGCGAGTTCCACACCTTTTCGGCCAGAGTCAGCGGCTTTTTGCTCATTGGGCAAGTTTACCCATGCCATTTTCGCCACGGATGGGTAGTTTTCGGCCACTTGCCCTAGCGGGTTTAGGCTTAGGCGGTGAGCCAAACCATTCAGCAGCCTGATCTTCAAGCAATTCAGCGCAAAACCGTGCGAGTTTTGACCGCTGGCCAGATTTTTAGCGGGTTTGGGCTTGGTTCAACCCTTTCGATTGGCTCTCTTCTCGCCCATGAGCTCAGCGGAACAACCGCCTGGGCCGGCGCGGCAGCCACATTCTCAACCCTCGGAGCAGCAGCCTGGGCGATTCCGCTGGCTCGACGGGCCTATGCGAAAGGCAGGCGCGTTGCGCTGGCCACAGGCGCTGCAATTGCCATCTCAGGCGCGAGCCTGATTATCGCGGCAACCGCCCTCAGGTTTTTTCCGCTGCTGCTCGTTGCCCTGTTTTTGCTCGGCGCTGGTTCGGCCACCGGGCTCCAGGCTCGCTTCGCAGCGACAGATCTGCCGGCATCAAAGTCAACGGGCCGCGACCTTTCGATTGTGGTTTGGGCAACCACGATTGGTGCCGTAATCGGCCCGAACCTATTTGGCCCCGGTGAGGTTCTCGGCGCTTGGCTCGGGCTGCCCGAAATGACCGGGCCGTTCTTCGTGACGATTCTTTCGCAAATCGGTGCAAGTTTAATTTTCTGGTTTGGTCTTCGACCAGATCCGTTGAAAACGGCGCAGCAACTGGGTGACGTGAAAGCTGCAAAACCAAAGCTTTCAATCGGCACTGCAATTCAAACGCTGCGCGAGTATCCGAGAGCGGCATACGCGGTTGCAACTATCGCACTCAGCCACATGGTCATGGTGTCGGTTATGTCGATGACTCCCGCGCACCTCGAGCAACACGGTGCGAGCCTGGTTACCGTCGGTTTCACAATCAGTGTTCACATCGGCGGCATGTATGCGTTCAGCCCGATCTTTGGAATATTGTCAGACAAGATCGGCCAGATTCAAACCGTGATTCTCGGTCAGGCAATTTATATCGCAGCACTGTTGTTTGCAGGCATCGGCATGGATGACGAACAGAGCGTCTTGCTAGGTCTGTTCTTGCTCGGTCTCGGCTGGAGCGCTGCAACGGTTTCGGCCGCTGCACTTCTGAGCACCACCCTGCCGCGCGAACAAAAAACTAATGTTCAGGGTATGAGCGATTCGCTGATGAACCTATCAGGTGCATTCGGCGGAGCGGTAGCCGGATCAATCATGGCCGCTTTGATGTTCGTCGGCCTCAACTTGGCAGCGCTTGTTCCGGTGAGCGTGATTTTGATTCTCACCGGATTAACTTTGCTTCGCGGGCGCCGCGAGAAGGCTGCAGCTGCCGACGAAACCGAAGAGTCGCCGAACCTCAGCAGCACCTATTTGGAATAACCGCCTTAAAGCAACTCGCTCCCGAGACTAAATCATCGAGAGCGAATTTGTGACCCCAGCGGGATTCGAACCCGCGCTACTGCCGTGAGAGGGCAGCGTCCTAGGCCGCTAAACGATGGGGCCGTTGCGACAACCTTGATAATCTACCACAGCCCAATTGCCACTGCCAGAGCGAAGTTTGGCTAGGCAACAGGCTTCGGGCCGAGAATCTCAAGCCCTGCTGGAATAACCGAAATCTTGAGCGGCGAGTGCCCAGCCGACTCCCCGTCTGCGAAAGCCGGGGTCTGGCCCGAATCGATTTCAACGTTCTTGACTCGCACTATTTCAACGGCCGGATGATCTACGTGACCGCCGGTGTAGACGCTCGGAAAAATCTTGATCAATTCGCGGCGGGAAATCTTGTGCACGATAAATAGGTCTAGCTCGCCGTCGTCTGGCTTGGCGTCGGGAGTTACCTTCATTCCGCCGCCGTAGCAATCAACGTTGGTCACTGCGCAGAGCATCGCATCGATCTCGTGATACTCGCCGTCGACAACCATTTTGTAGCGCAGCTTCTTGAACGCCGCTAACTCTCTGAACATCGCCAAGCGATAGCGCGAAGGACCCTTCGGAAACTTCCATTTGTTGGCTCGCGAATTCACAAGTGCATCGAAACCGGCTGAGATTGAACCGAAGAAAAAGAAGCGGCCCCTGTCGTTCTCAACCAGACCAACGTCAACTCTTCGAGTGAGGTTTAGGTGATCGGCAGCAATCTGCGTCGCCCAAACCACATCGTCAACCGGCAGCCCGAGTGCGCGCGCCGAATCGTTGCCAGTTCCGCAGGCGATTATTCCGAGCGGCAGCTTTGCATCGGTCACTAGATTGACACCGAGATGAACCATGCCATCACCACCGGCAACGACAAGCGCTTCGATCTGCTGGTGTGCAATTGCCATGCGAGCTTTAGCTTCGGCTTCTTCGATGCTGCGTGCACTGAGGTCGACAACCTCGACGCCGAGACGCTCAAAGGTGTCAGTGATTACCGAATGTTGAGCGCGACCGTTGCCACTTCCGGCGGTTGGGTTCACGATTAGGCCTATTGCCAAGATTTACCTCTTCATTGAGCGCACTTGCACAGCTGCAAAAGCAGATGACAGCGAGATTAGCACCCC
>JBFYOO010000016.1:0-4218 GCA_041303785.1 Micrococcales bacterium | reverse complement strand
TTGACTCGCATGGCGACAATAGTTTTGTCAGAGAAAAGGCCAAAGCCATCTGAGCTTGGATCGATGTCTTTTGCTTCTGCAGATACTGTGACTCTCACAACGCCCTCTCTTTGAAGCCATTCTAAACCGCCTAGCAAGCAAGCCTCGCTAAACCAAGTGCAAAATGGTGGTAATTTCTAGACCTATGTTGAGTTCAAGAAAAAACCGCAAGGTCGCCAAAGCCACTCTTAAAGTCGACGCGGCCGTCTTCGAGTTTGACGAGTTTCAGCGATCGGAAATGGCAAAGAAGCTTAACTGGCTTCGAGCAGGAGTTCTTGGCGCAAACGACGGCATTGTGTCGACAGCAGGATTGGTAATGGGTATTGCCGGTGCTGGCGGCGATTCGAGCGCGATTTTCATCGCAGGCGTTGCTGGTCTCGTTGCCGGATCGATTTCGATGGCTGGCGGAGAATACACATCCGTGAGTGCTCAGCGTGACAGTGAACTCGCGGCCCTAGACAAAGAGCGCAAAGAACTCGAAGAAGACCCAGAACGTGAACTCAGAGAACTAGCTTGGTTTTATGAGCAAAAAGGCCTCAGCGCCGACACTGCCATTGTGGTAGCAAAAGAGCTCACCGAACGAGACGCTCTCAAAGCCCACGCTGAAGCCGAATTCGGTATCGACTCGGGGCAGCAGGTTAGCCCCGGCCAGGCGGCACTTTCGTCATTCATTTCTTTCGCACTCGGCTCGCTGCTTCCACTTTTGGCAATCACCGGACCTTGGGTGGATTACAGAATTCCATCCACCATCTTCGCCGTGGTGCTATCTCTCGCTATCACCGGATTCGTTGGAGCAAGAATCGGTGGAGCAAAAAGCGGCAAGGCGGTTCTGAGAAACGTAATTGTCAGCGCTCTTACCATGGGGGTCACATTCGCCATCGGCAGCCTTGTTGGCTCGGTTCACTTTTAATCTAGATATACTCGCATTGTGGGCAAGTACGAAAAACTCGATGTAGCGCTAATCGGTGCTGGAATTATGAGCGCGACGCTCGGTTCGATCTTGCTTCAGCTAAACCCAAAACTCAAGATTTCAACCTTCGAGCGACTCGAAGAAGTAGCTCTCGAATCTTCTAATCCATGGAACAACGCTGGCACAGGCCACGCCGCACTTTGCGAACTCAACTACATGCCCGATTCAAAAGACGGCTCGCTTCCTGATCCGTCGAAGGCAATTGCCATAAACGAGCAATTTCAGTTGAGTCGTCAGCTGTGGGCATCGTTCGTAAAGCTAGGAATTTTGAAAGAACCCGGTTCATTCATTAAGTCGACACCGCACATGACCTTTGTTCGTGGAAACAAAGACGTTGATTACCTCAAGCGTCGCTCTGAGGTGCTTGCTAAACAGCCACTATTCAAAGGCTTCGAATTCTCGACTGATCACAAGAAAATAGCCAGCTGGGCACCCCTACTTGTTGAGCAGCGCGATAAGGCCGACGTCATTGCCGCTACGAAAATTAACTCTGGAACCGATGTGAACTTCGGTGCAATTACAGAACAGCTCTTCGAGCACCTGGAATCAAGGGAATCAAAACTGCACCTAAACAGCGAAGTTAAAGCAATCCGAAGGGTTAACGAAGGTTGGCACCTGACGATTAAGAATCGCAAGTCCGGCAAGACGAGCTACGTCGAGTCAAAGTTCGTATTCGTTGGCGCCGGCGGCTGGGCCCTAAAGCTTCTGCAGAAGGCGGGCATTCCCGAAGCAAAGGGTTACGGCCTGTTTCCGGTTAGCGGTTCTTTTCTTCGCACCGATAATCAAACCCTGGTTGCAAAACATCAGGCAAAGGTTTACAGTCAGGCTTCGGTTGGTGCGCCACCGATGTCTGTTCCACATCTAGACACCAGAGTTGTCGACGGAGAATCGAGCCTTTTGTTTGGTCCGTACGCCGGCGCGATTCCTAAGTTTTTGAAACACGGATCTGTTCTCGATCTGCCACTAGCTATTCGACCATCGAACATCCGGCCTTATCTTTCTGTCGCGCTAAAAAATCTCTCGCTGATTAAGTACCTAGTTCGAGAACTAACCAAGTCTGAGAAACAGCGCTTCCAAGCCCTGAAGGATTTCATGCCGAGTGCAGACCCAACAGATTGGCAACTTATTGTTGCTGGTCAACGCGCACAGGTAATCAAGCGCGACAATCAGGGCAACGGCACTCTGCAGTTTGGCACCGAGGTAGTCAGCTCAGCAGATGGAACAATTGCCGGCTTGCTAGGGGCATCTCCGGGTGCATCAACCTCTGTGCACATCATGCTTGAGGTTCTCGAGAAGTCGTTTCCGAACGACTTTGCAGGGTGGCAAACGAAACTGCGCAAATTGATTCCGTCACTCGGAATGAAACTGAATGAGAACCCTTCCTTGGCCAAAAGGGTTCTTGCAGATACCGCTAAGACACTGAAACTTAACGCTTAGCGTATCCCTGTTCTCGAACCAAACCGAGAGCGTCGTAGCTTCCGACTTTATAGTCGATTTTTCCGTCATCTGAGTACACCTCGACATACGCGTTTACATCTAACTCGTCGTCGTTCCTGCAGGTGAACCAGCGCCCCAAAGATTCACGCCAACCACTTTCCCACTGTTCGCTAAACAAATCTTGCGATCCATTGGTCAGCATGACAAAGCGTTTGTGAAGCGAATCCTCATAGACATGTCGATAGTCGAAATCTGCTACTTGGATGGGAGCTGAGAAGCCCTCGAACCACCTCGGATAAACCTCAAAGTCGCTCGGCTTGCAGTAGCCGCAGAGTCCGGGCTTGTCTTTAGCTGTAAGAAGAACTTTCGGGCAGGCAATTATCGCTGGCTCTCCCCCAAACTGAAGGCTTGAGTCTTTTGCGAGTTTCTGCTCGAGTTGCACGCCGTCGATTGACTCGAAACCGAGGTCGCGAATCTCATCTGAGATTGCTGGTGCGGGTTTGGGAATGCTTGAGACCCAGCTCAACGCAACGAGCGGAAGACTAATCAGAAGGATTGTTGTTAGCAGAGGTCTCAGATGCTTCACATGGCCTCCATGATGAACTTGGTGGACGATACTGGGTTCGAACCAGTGACCCCTTCCATGTCAAGGAAGTGCGCTACCACTGCGCCAATCGTCCAGGTAATCGACGGAAATGAAACCGTCGACATAAGTGTATGCGCTGAGATGTGGCAATCTCAACTTTGAGCCTCGATTGCTAGTATTCGCCTATTCTTGAAGCATGGCCAAAAGATTCCGCGTCTTCTCACGAGTCTCAAAAAGAGAATCAAAGTGGTTACGCACGACGCTTCGAAACGAAACTACAGGCGGAGTTCTTCTTCTTGCGGCTGCCTTGGTCGCCATTATATGGGCGAACATCGACTACAGCTCATACGCTCAAATCAAAGAAATCAAAATTGGCCCGACTGAGCTGAACCTACAACTGTCACTTGGCAAGTGGGCTGCAGACGGCCTGCTGGCCATATTCTTTTTTGTAGCGGGTCTAGAGCTCAAGCACGAGCTGACCCACGGCTCCTTGCGCGATAGATCGATCGCCGCCGTGCCAATTGCAGCGGCGATTGGTGGCATGGTCGTCCCTGCCCTAATCTTTGCCGCTTTCAACTTCAACCAACCGAGCTCCGCTGGCTGGGGTATTCCGATGGCAACAGACATAGCTTTTGCCCTAGCTGTTCTTGCGGTAGCGGGCAGATCTCTGCCCATTGAACTACGCGCATTTCTGCTGACTCTCGCTGTTGTTGACGACCTGGGCGCAATTCTTGTTATTGCCGTTTTCTACACTGCACAACTGAATGTGATCGCGCTATTCGCATCTATGGGCGCGCTCTTGCTTTTTGGATTGCTCCAGAAACGAAACGTCAAAGGCTGGTTCATTTACTTACCTCTGGCAGTTGTAATCTGGTATCTGGTTCACGAGAGCGGCATCCATGCAACCGTCGCGGGCGTCGCAATGGGTCTGCTCATGAACCTAAAGCAGTCCGATAGAGCTATGCACACGATTCACCCAATTTCCGTCGGGTTCGCTGTTCCAGTTTTTGCGTTCTTCACGGCGGGCGTGTTCATTGAGGGTGTTTCAATCACGGATGTCACTAACTCGCCGATCGCCCTTGGAATCATTCTTGGTCTAGTAATCGGAAAACCGATCGGCGTTGTCGGTGTCGCGTGGCTTATGGCGCGATTCACAAAAGCGAGCCTGAACTCGAATCTGAGCTGG
>JBFYOO010000015.1:0-3272 GCA_041303785.1 Micrococcales bacterium | reverse complement strand
CCCCCGGCAGATGTTTCGGCAACCCTCGGTCGAGGTGTTCCGGGCTGCCGTTCGCTCATAAAGCAAAGTTTAAGCCTTCGGCCACGCCGAAGCCTGTGGCACGATTGAAAGCATGCAGAGCATGGCCGAGGCAATAGCGAATCTCGAGAAGACATTCGAGTCGCCGCTCTTTGCCGAGCTCGGGGAGCGCTTCACGACTGCCGGTCACGAGTTGGCCCTGGTTGGCGGGCCGGTTCGCGATGCCTTTTTGGGTCGCAGGTCTCCAGACTTAGATTTCACAACAACCGCCACCCCAGACGAGATTCTGCAAATAATCAAGCCGATGGTTGATGCCCACTGGGACATCGGGCGTGAATTCGGCACCATCGGGGCCCGAATTGGCGACGATCAAATCGAAATCACCACTTATCGCGCCGATAAGTATGACCTTGACAGCCGCAAGCCAGATGTTGCCTTCGGCAAAGACCTAGCCGAAGACCTGTTGCGTCGTGATTTCACGGTGAATGCCATGGCGCTGAGACTGCCAGAAAAAGTTTTTGTTGACCCCTTTAACGGGCTTCGCGACCTAATCGATGGGGTGCTTCGCACTCCCGGCAAGCCAGAAGACTCGTTCAGTGATGATCCGCTGCGCATGATGCGCGGCGCTCGCTTCGTCGCTCAACTCGGGTTCGAGATCGAGCCCGAGACCTTCGAGGCCATGGTCTCGATGGCCGAGCGCATCGAGATAATCTCGGCAGAACGCATCCATGATGAATTCGTCAAGCTAATTAAAGGCAAGAATCCGAGGCTCGGGCTCGAGGTTTTGGTTGATAGCGGCCTTGCCGCGCTGGTTTTGCCAGAGCTGCCTGCCCTGAAGCTCGAGGTCGACGAACACCACCACCACAAGGATGTGTTCGAGCACACCCTGACCGTCGTCGATCAAGCAATCGATTATGAGAAGGATTACGGCCTCGAGGGCGACTTCGTGCTGCGATTTGCGGCGTTGATGCACGACATCGGCAAGCCGGCTACTCGCAAACTCGAGCCAGGCGGCGGAGTCTCTTTTTATCACCACGATTTAGTCGGGGCGAAGCTGGCCAAGAAGCGCATGCAGGCGTTGAGGTTTGACAACGACACCATCAAGGAGGTGACACTTTTGATTGAGTTGCACTTGCGGTTCTTCGGCTACAGCGACCAAGCCTGGACAGACTCGGCTATTCGCCGCTATGTTCGCGACGCCGGCGACCAGCTGCTGCGTTTGCACGCGCTAACCCGCGCCGATGTGACCACTCGAAACAAGCGCAAGGCCGACCGTCTTTCGCACGCCTATGACGATCTCGAGCAGCGAATCGCGGTGATTGCCGAGCAGGAGCAGCTAAATGCCATGCGCCCAGACTTGAGTGGCGAAGACATCATGCGCATCCTCGATTTGAAGCCGTCGCGCGATGTTGGCGAGGCCTACAACTATCTGCTCGAACTGCGCATTGAAGAAGGCCCACTCGGCCCCGATGAGGCAGAAAAACGCTTGCTCGCCTGGTGGTCTGCAAGGTAGAGTTGTGAGGTTGTCCTCTGTGGCAACGTGCAAAACCCTCCTGTCATGGAAATCCCATGACCGTTCTAGTCCGAAGGAGGTGGGTTAGTCATGCACAAATACGAGCTAATGGTAATTCTCGACGCAGCAATCGACGAGCGCACTGTAGCCCCAAGTCTCGACAAGTTCCTCAACGTAATTCGCAATGGTGGAGGCACCATTGACAGCGTTGACCTATGGGGCCGTCGTCGCTTGGCATATGAAATCAACAAGAAGACCGAAGGCATCTATGCCATCGTCAACATGACCGCAAACTCAGCAGACGTAATCGAGCTCGATCGTCAGTTGAAGATCTCTGAAGCAGTAATGCGCACCAAGGTCTTGCGCGCCGACGAAGCAGTTTTCAGCATCAAGCCAGTTGAAGTTCCTGAGGTTTCGGCCGAAGAAGCAGCTGCAGAGAAGCCAGCACGCAAGGCTCCTGCAAAGGCAAAAGCTGAGGCTAACTAATCATGGCCGGTGAAGTTGTAGTAACTATCGTGGGAAACCTCGGCAGTGACCCTGAACTTCGCTACACCCAGGGCGGAATTGCAGTAGTAAGTGTGAACGTCGGTTCGACTCCTCGCACATACAACCGCACCACCAACGTGATGGAAGATGGCGAGACCGTATGGGTTCGCTGCACCGCGTGGCGCGAAGTTGCAGAAAACGTCGCCCAGTCGCTGACTAAGGGAACTCGCGTAGTTGTTACAGGTCGCCTAAAGGCACCTAACGCCTACCAGAGCGCATCGGGCGAGGCTCGCGCTTCACTCGAACTCGAGATCGACGAGATTGGCCCATCGTTGCGTTACGCAACAGCAGCCATCACCCGTCGTGCTCGCGAGGCAGGCGCTGGCGCAGGAGCGGCCGGAGCCATGACCAACAACGACCCATGGGGCGAATCTTCGAAGTCAACGCCAGCAGTTTCTGACGGAGGCTGGGCCAACCCAGGCGCCGGTTCAGCAGGCGCAGACGAAACCCCTTTCTAACCAAACTTTTTATTAGGAGTATTAAATGGCAGTTCTAAAAGGCGAGAAGCGCAAGCCAAATCGCAATGCTAAAAATGCAAAACTTGCACCCGTCAAGTTCGTCAAGGTTGGGCTAATCGATTACAAAGACATCGCAACCCTTCGCAAGTTCGTTTCAGACCGCGGCAAGATTCGTTCACGCCGCATCACTGGCGTCTCTGTTCAAGAGCAGCGCCTCATCGCCAAGGCCGTAAAGAACGCACGTGAGATGGCTCTAATGCCATACGCCGGTGCGGGCCGCTAAGGAGAAAAAGAATGTCAAAACTAATTCTGACCAACGAGGTAACAGGCCTCGGCTCAGCTGGCGATGTCGTTGAGGTAAAGAACGGTTACGCACGTAACTACCTTCTTCCTCGCGGATTCGCAATTGTATGGAGCAAGGGTGGCGAGAAGCAGGTCGATTCGATCAAGGCTGCTCGCAACGCTCGCGCTCTTGCAACCGTTGAAGAAGCACAGACCCTAAAGGCACGTCTCGAAGAGAAGGCTGTTCGCCTTGTCGTAAAAGCTGGCGTTGGCGGTCGTTTGTTCGGTGCCGTAAAGACCGCTGACATCGTTGCTGCTGTGGCAGCTGCCGGTGTCGGTGAGCTTGACAAGAAGAAGGTTGAAATCACTTCGCCAATTCGTTCGACCGGAGAGCACACCGCTACCGTTCGTTTGACCAGCGATGTGGTTGCCAAGATCACCCTTCAGGTTGTTGG
>JBFYOO010000014.1:0-5907 GCA_041303785.1 Micrococcales bacterium | reverse complement strand
GGGCATCTCACCTGTGTTGGCGCTACGGCCGAGAGTTCTCGCGAAACCATAAAGCACTTCGAGCAGGCCGGGGTCAGTTCGATTCTTGCTCTGCGTGGTGATCCCCCGCTAAACGATCCTCGTGCGCTTGCCGTTGGAGAAATGAAAACCGCGCTTGATTTGGTTCAGCTCGCCCGATCGGTTAGTTCACTTGAGATCGGTGTTGCGGCTTTTCCAGAGGTACACCCCGAATCGCCTTCGATGCAGCACGATGCCGAAGTCTTGCGCCTCAAGCAAGATGCCGGCGCAAGTTTTGCGATGACTCAACTTTTCTTTTCTGTCGACGCCTATCTGCGTTTGGTGAGCTCGGCTGAAAACGCAGGCAGTGTCATGCCGATTGTTCCCGGTCTGATGCCAATTTCTAATGCGGCGAAGGTTTTGCGCATGGCGCAAATGAGCGGTGCCGACGTGCCGCCTGATTTGCTAGAGAAACTAGAAAACGCCTCGGAGAGTGAAGCCAGAGTTATCGGCATGGATTACAGCGTGAAGCTCGCAAACGATCTGCTGAATGCCGGTGCGCCTGGGTTGCACATTTTCACTCTCAACTATTCAAAAGCTGCGCTTGAGGTGGCCCGCGGCTGCGGGCTTGCCTAACACGCAAACACGACAGCCGTTCAATGTCTGAGTCTGGGTCTAGCCTGTTCAGGTGAATGAAAAGCAATTGCCCCAGTGGGCACAACGTATAGCCGTATTCGATACAGAGACCACTGGTCTCGACCTCAAGACCTCAAGAATTGTGACAGCAAGCGTTGTTGAGCTTGATGCTGAGGGCAACATTGTTGTCGACAGGCCCGAATGGCTTGCCAACCCAGAGATCGAGATTCCAAAGGCAGCCAGTGATGTTCACGGCATCACCACCGAGATGGCCGTTGCCGAAGGGCGCAACTACAAAGAAGTGATTGCAGAGATTCTCGATGTGCTGCGCGATTGCTTTAGTCGGGGCATTCCAGTTGTTGCTTACAACGCCCCCTACGACTTCACCATTTTGATGAACCAGGCAATCGCACTCGGTCTCGACCCGATTGTTGAACCCATGCCGGTGATCGACCCGTTAGTGGTCGACAAAACCTATGATCGCTATCGTTCTGGCAAGCGAAAGCTAGAGCTCGTTGCGAAGCACTACTCGGTAGCTCTCGACGACGCTCACAACTCAAAGGCCGATGCCGTGGCCGCCGGTCGCGTTTGCCTCGCAATCTTGAAGGCAAATGTTGAAAAGTTGCCAGCGACAGCGCAAGAGCTTCACGTCTCGCAGATCGAGTGGGCCAAGGTTATTGACGAAGGCTTTACCAAATGGATGCGCGAAAATGTCGATAAAGACTTTGTTGCAGCACCTGGCTGGCCAATCAAGAACTAGAAGTTAAAAAAAGAAAACCCCGTCAATGACGGGGTTTTCTTATTAGGTCTATGAGAAGTTCTTGTAACGTGCGTTGAAGCGCTCGACACGACCGGCGGCATCCATGATGCGCTGCTTACCGGTGTAGAACGGGTGTGACTGAGAAGAGATTTCAACGTCGAAGACCGGGTAGCTGTTGCCGTCTTCCCACTCAATGGTCTTGTTGCTAGTAACGGTTGAACGAGTTAGGAACGCTACACCTGAAGCCAAGTCGCGAAAAACGATTGCTTCGTACTTTGGGTGAATGTCGGCCTTCATTGAAAACTTCCTCGAATTTCTAAGATTTAGTCCAGATTGCTGGATGAGGTGCTTTGGCACCAGAGTTCAAGCATACCAAAGGGTTTTTGGCTTTGCCAATTGTTTTGTGGCAAATTTAGGGCCGCGGGTTAGGCAGCTCAGCCCCTAAATCTGGCCCTATAGCGCCCATCGACAAGTTCGACCGAGATTGAAACACCAAAGGCCCCACTGAGTTTGTCGCTTGTGAGGGTCTGTTCTATCGGCCCAGCAGCGTGCACCTGTCCTCCGCTGAGAATCAGGGCGTGGGTGAATCCTGCGGGAATCTCTTCGAGGTGGTGGGTGACCATGACGATGGCAGGTGCGACTGGTTCGGAAGCGTATGCACCAATTAGTGAGATGGTCTGTTCTCGGGCGGCTAGGTCGAGGCTGGCAACTGGCTCGTCGAGCAGCAGTAACTCGGGGTCTGGCATTACCGCCCTGGCAATTTGTGCTCGCTTGCGTTCGCCGTCGCTTAGCGTGCCGAAAGCTCGATCGGCCAACTCGCTGAGTTGCCATTCATTTAGAACCCGCATCGCCCGGCGAACGTCAATCTCGTCATACTCTTCGTTCCAACGGCCGGTAACGGCATAAATGGCGGTCATCACCGAGTTGAGAACGGTTTCTGAATTTGGAATGTGGCTCGAAAGTGCGTTTGACGC
The DNA here is from genome assembly GCA_041303785.1 of Micrococcales bacterium. Lineage (GTDB taxonomy): Bacteria > Actinomycetota > Actinomycetes > Actinomycetales > Microbacteriaceae > Rhodoluna. The sequence goes on along the minus strand of JBFYOO010000014.1, from coordinate 3,540 downwards.
GAAGCCGATTCTGGTTCGAAGTTCGAAGACGTTAATCTTGCCCAGAGTTTGGCTTAGAACTATTGCTGTTCCGGTGCTCGGCTGAATCTGTGAAGCGGCAACACGCAATAGCGTGGTTTTTCCAGCTCCGTTGGGCCCGATAATCACCCAGCGCTGATCTGATTCAACTTGCCAGTCGACATTGCTAAGCACTGGCTTCTTGTCGCGAAGAACCGTGACGTTGTTGAAATCCAATACTCGAGACATGCAGTTAGCCTATTTGAAATTCTCGATCGCTCGGCGATACACGCTCAATGTCTGCTCTGCGATGCTCGCCCAACTGAAATGCTCTTCTACTCGCTTGCGTCCAGTTTCGCCAAATTCACGCAGCTGACTGCTCGCGAGCATCTGGTTGAGTGCGGCGGCAAAGTCTGAGACAAAGCGCGCCTCATCGATTGGTGTTCCGCTGCCATCTTTGAGCTGATTGATTGGCACAAGAAGCCCTGTTTGATTGTGCGCAACAACTTCTGGAATTCCCCCGGTTGCGGTTGCTACCACCGGAATCGAACAAGCCATTGCTTCTAGGTTGACGATGCCAAGCGGTTCATAGATGCTCGGACAAGCGAACACTGTTGCCGAAGAAAGCAACGCGATAAGTTCTTGGCGACTTAGGTGCTTCTGAATCCAGATCACGTTGTTTCTCACCTTGCGCAGTTCTTCGACCAGTTCGGTAACCTCTTGCAGAATTTGCTGAGTGTCTGGCGCTCCGGCAGCTAGAACCAGTTGCACATCAGAAGGAAGTTCTCGGGCTGCCTTGAGCAGATATGGCAAGCCCTTTTGCTTTGTGATGCGACCAACGAATAGAACGCTGCGCTGATCTGGGTCTACTCCGTGGGCTCGAACCGAATCCATGTCGTTCGCCGCTTTAAACGCTTCAAGGTCGATTCCGTTGTGAACTACGGTCACCTTGGCCGGGTCAATCTGAGGATAGGCACGAAGAATGTCGTCTCGCATACCAGCGCTGACCGCGATTATTCCGGTTGCTTCTTCGTAAGCCGATTTCTCGATGTAAGACGAGAGTCGATAGCCTCCCCCGAGTTGCTGCTCTTTCCATGGGCGAAGCGGCTCGAGGCTGTGTGCGGTAATCAGGTGTGGAACCCCGTGGAGCTTCGAGGCAACCTGACCCGCGAAATTGGCATACCAGGTGTGTGAGTGAACCAGGTCGGTTGAGGCCATGTCGCTAACCATGGCCAAATCGGTTGCCATAGTCTGCAGCGCTGGGTTGGCTGAATCAAAATCTAAGGGATGTGTGTAGGCGAAGGTATCGCTTTCATCACGAACTTCACCAAAGCAGCGAACCTTCACATCGATGGTTTTTCTGAGTACTTTCACGAGTTCAGCCACGTGCACGCCCGCTCCGCCGTAAATCTGTGGCGGATACTCCTTCGTGATTAGGTCGATTCTCATAGCGCAATGCTAGCGGGGTGTTCGCTTTGGGCAATAACATTCTGATTATGAGTACTCCTCGCATTTTCGGCATGGTGTTGGCCGGTGGTGAGGGCAAGCGTTTGATGCCCTTGACCGACGAACGTGCGAAACCCGCTGTGCCCTTTGGCGGCAGTTACAGATTGATTGACTTCGCGCTATCGAACCTAATTAATTCGGGTTTGCGAAGAATTGTGGTTTTAACTCAGTACAAGTCGCATTCACTTGACCGCCACATTTCGCAAACCTGGAGAATGTCTCCGCTACTCGGTTCTTATGTTGCATCGGTTCCAGCTCAGCAGCGCCTCGGTAAACGTTGGTTCTCTGGCAGTGCCGATGCGATTTTGCAGAGCATGAACCTACTCAGCGACGAGCGCCCTGACATCGTTGTGATTGTCGGCGCAGATCACGTTTACCGCATGGATTTCGATCAGATGATTCAGGCTCACATCGAATCGGGTCGTGGCGTCACCGTGGCCGCAATTAGACAGCCACTGCAACTCGCAACTCAGTTTGGTGTCATCGAAGTCGACGACAATGACTCCACCAAGATTTCGGCTTTCCGCGAAAAGCCGAGCGACCCGAAACCGCTTATCGACGCACCAAATGAAGCTCTCGTCTCAATGGGTAACTACGTTTTTTCTGCGCAGGCGCTAATCGATGCGATCGAACACGATGGCACACTTGCCGATTCGACACACGACATGGGTGGCGACATAATTCCTTACATGGTTGAACGCCAGGATGCAGGTGTCTACGACTTCACCTTCAACCAGATTCCAGGTTCAACCGAACGTGACCACTCCTACTGGCGAGATGTTGGAACCATCGAGTCTTACTACGAAGCCCACATGGACCTCATCTCGGTCATGCCAGTATTTAATCTCTATAACGGCGAGTGGCCGATTCACACGCAACAAATTAACCTTCCTCCTGCAAAGTTTGTTCACGATGGCGAAGGTAACCAGGGGCGAACCACCGACTCAATCGTTTCTCTCGGAACCGTGGTTTCTGGCGGCGTTGTCGAACGAAGTGTGCTCTCGCCGAATGTGCGCGTGCACTCTCGCGCGCTAGTTACCGATTCGGTCTTGCTTGACGATGTTCAAGTCGGAAGGGATTGCACCGTGCGCCGCGCCATTCTTGACAAGAGCGTTGTGGTCGCCGATGGCGCGTCGATTGGTGTAGATCGCGAAAGAGATTTGGCGCGTGGGTTCACGGTTTCTGACACCGGAATCACCGTGGTTGCAAAGGGTGTGCTGGTTACACCTTGACTAAGTTTCTAGTCGTCTTCGATGTTGACTCAACCCTCATCCAAGACGAGGTAATCGAGCTATTGGCCGACTTCGCTGGTTCTCGCGAGCAAGTTGCCGAGATAACGCACCGGGCCATGTCTGGCGAGCTTGATTTCGAGGCCAGCCTTACTGAACGCGTGCAAACGCTTCGTTCACTTCCAGAGTCTGTCTTGGTCGAGGCGTTCGAACAGATTCGAGTAACCGATGGAGCCAAGGAGCTCATCCGTGCGATTCACGAAGCCGGTGGACGCGTTGGTGCGCTTAGCGGCGGTTTCACCCAGGTTCTAAACCCCTTGGCCGAACTTCTAACCCTAGACTTCACGCGGGCAAATGAGCTTGAGATCGAAAACGGTCAACTAACAGGTCGAATCAGCAGCAAGATCGTAGACCGGCTGGCCAAACGTTCTGCTCTAGTTGAGTGGTCTGTCGCCTGTGGTTTAGAACTTTCTCAGACCGTTGCGGTCGGAGATGGCTCAAACGATTTAGACATGATGCAGGCCGCAGGGTTGTCGGTGGCATTCAATGCCAAGCCGATCGTTCGCGAACAGGCCAATTTGGTTCTAGCCGGGCTAGACCTTCGCCAGCTAGCACCGGTTCTCGGTCTAAAGACCTAGCTGCTAATTAAAGTCGCTTGTGTTTCCAACGAGTCGAGTGTTGTCGGCGGGAACTTCTTCGACCGCTGCGAGAACAATCTCGGCAGCGAACTCACTCACGTTGTAGAGCTTGCCGGCACTCTCGCGGCGCGATTCGATAGCACCCGGATTCGAACGCTCAAGTAGCGAAG
>JBFYOO010000013.1:0-2775 GCA_041303785.1 Micrococcales bacterium | reverse complement strand
CCGATGCGCTGGGCGAAACGGCGGGGGTCTACTAGAACCATGATCATGCCTTTCTTTTCGAACATCTGTTCGAATTAGAACAAGAATACGATAGAACACCGACATCTTGTCAAGTCTTTTTGCGACACTTTCGAAAATTTGTTTGGATATTCAACAAAATTCGAATAAAGTTTCGATAAGAGCAGTAAATCGGCACCCTCCGACATAGATATTGGGTGGGGTCGAGACCAAGCATCGAAAGGGGCACCAAATGTCAGACAACAACCGCAGAGCCGAGCACCTGAGCGCCGTGCAGGCCCGCATCCTTGACTACATCATCAGGTTCAAAGACGAACGCGGCTATGCCCCATCGATGCGCGAAATTGCCGAGAATGTCGAACTCAAGGCCGTCTCGAGCGTTAGCCACCAACTCAGCCAGCTCGAGAAGGCCGGTTTCATCGATCTAAAAGACGGGCTTGCCCGAGGCATCCAGGTTCTTATCGAGCCAGAGGGCCTAGAGCGAGCAGACAGCGAAAACCCGGTTCAGTTTGGCGACGCCGCTCACGTTCCGCTGGTCGGCTCGATTGCCGCCGGTGTGCCGATCACGGCCGAGCAGAACATCAGCGAATATGTTCCGGTGCCGCGCGCTCTAACCGGCAAGGGCGAACTGTTCATGCTTGAAATCAAAGGTGACTCGATGATTGACGCATCGATTGTCGAGGGCGACCTGATTGTTTGCCGTCAGCAAAAGACCGCAGAAAACGGCGATATGGTTGCCGCCATGATTGACGGCGAAGCCACCTGCAAAATTTTCAAGCAGCGCGACGGACACACGTGGTTGCTTCCAAGAAATTCAAACTATGAACCGATTCCGGCAGACAATTGTGAGATTCTCGGAAAAGTAGTTACCGTTCTTCGCAAGGTCTAACCCAAAGCTTCACTATCGAGAAAACGGCTGCAGCTCTGCGGCAAATTCAGGCGACACCATTGCATCGACGTGAGTGCCATCTTCTTCGTAGGTCAACTTGGTAATTCTCGAATTCAAATGCATTCTCGAAACCAGGTCTCCGCGGTTGTAAGGAATCGAAAGCGAAACCGAAACGTTTGGCTCTGGCAGCAACTTAGCGATTGCTAGTTCGAGTTCGTCGATACCCTCGCCCGTTCGCGTTGAAACTGCAATCGATTCGGGTTCAAGACCGCGCAGCGCCATTCGCTGAGTGTCGTCAACCAAATCGATTTTGTTGAACACAATCAATTCACGGATGTCGCGTGCGCCGACCTCGCCGATGACATCGCGCACCGTGGCAATTTGCCCGGCCGGGTCTGGGTGCGACGCATCGACTATGTGCACAACGAGGTCACTGGCAGCAATCTCTTCGAGCGTCGACCGAAACGCCTCGACCAGTTGATGCGGAAGGTTTCTAACGAAACCGACGGTGTCAGCGAAGGTGAACGGGCGACCGTCTGTTGTCTGGGTCTTGCGCACAGTGGGGTCTAGCGTTGCAAACAAAGCGTTCTCAACCAACACCCCGGCCTGTGTGAGGCGGTTCAAGAGCGAAGACTTGCCTGCGTTGGTATAACCGGCAATGGCCACGCTAGGCACAGCGTTTTTGGTTCGACTTGCTCGCTTGGTATCGCGAGCGGGCTTCATTGCTGCAATCTGCTTGCGTAGCTTGGCCATGCGAGTGTTGATGCGCCGGCGATCGAGTTCGATCTTGGTCTCACCCGGCCCTCTAGAACCCATTCCAACACCACCGGCAGCCTGACCACCGGCCTGGCGAGACATTGACTCACCCCAACCTCTAAGTCTCGGCAAAAGGTATTCGAGTTGCGCTAACTCAACCTGCGCCTTGCCCTCGCGGCTCTTGGCGTGCTGAGCGAAAATATCGAGAATCACCGCCGTGCGATCGATGACCTTGGCATCAATGACATTCTCGAGTTCACGCCTCTGGCTCGGCGCTAACTCAGTGTCTGCGATAACAGTGTCGGCACCAACCTGCTGCACAAGAAGTTTTAACTCCTGCGCTTTACCCTTGCCAAGATAAGTTGCCATGTCTGGATGTGTTCTGCGCTGCAAGAGCCCGTCGAGCACCTCGGCACCTGCAGTCTCGGCCAAGGCGGCGAGTTCGCGAAGCGAGTTCTCGGCTTCTTGAAGAGTTTGCTGACCCCAAAGGCCAATCACAATAACTTTTTCTAGTCGCAGTTGTCGGTATTCGACATCGCTGATATCTTGACGCTCAGTCGAAAGACCCGCAACACGACGAAGGGCCGCACGCTCTTCGAGATCGAGCTGATCACCGTCGAAACTCTGGTGGCCGTGACTATCGTCGGCACCCAGTGCCGCGGCACGCTCACCGCGCCTCAGAATTCGTTCGATAACCTCGGCACCGCGGTCGGTAGATTTTGAATCCGTGTTTTCAGTCATTGCTTCAACCCTAGTTTGGGATAGTGTTTGCTTCATGTCGGGCGAACACTATTTTTCTGAGCAGCCAGCTGGCGAATTCAAAACCAAAACAATCACCACATCAATCGATGGTGAGCGAGTTGAGCTATTCACAGCCGGTTCGGTCTTCAGCCCAGATCACATGGATACCGGCACGGCAATCTTGCTAGAACACTCGGGTGAAGCACCGAACCAGGGAAACCTGCTCGACCTAGGCTGCGGCTGGGGGCCAATTGCACTAACCCTTGCTAAGACCTGCCCGCAGGCAACCATCTGGGCAATTGACGTGAATGAGCGTTCGCTCGAATTGACTCGCATGAATGCCAAGAAACTTGGCCTAGACAACATCCGTG
>JBFYOO010000012.1:0-2845 GCA_041303785.1 Micrococcales bacterium | reverse complement strand
AGGCTTTTCGAGTCGCCGGCGATATCATTGGCGCAGGAGTCGTGATGGTAGACAAGATAAGCAGTTGGAAGTTCGCAGAAGACTTCGTCACTGAGAACGAGCCCATCCGTGACGCTCGCGCCAGAGCCGAAGAGATGGGCATCGAGTGCGTAACCGCCTCGGTTGGTGCACATCTGGCGTTCTTGGTTTCAAGTCTTCAGGCCAAGGCCATAGTTGAGGTTGGCACCGGTGCTGGAGTCTCTGGCCTGCACCTTTTGTCTGGCTCACCAACCGCAGTGCTCGCCACGATTGACAACGAGCAAGAGAATCAAGCCGCCGCCAAGCTCGCCTTCGCAGACGCCGGCGTTGCCACCAACCGCACCCGCGTGATCGTGGGCAAGGCGGTCGACGTAATGTCGAACATGGCCGATGCAGCCTATGACCTAGTTTTTCTCGACGCAGACCGCGACAGCCTAGAAGACCAACTGCGCGAGGCCTCGCGCATGCTGCGCCCTGGCGGAGTGGTTGCCATCGCCCACGCCCTTTGGCGCGATCGGGTGCCAGACCCGGCAATGCGAGATGACGCCACAAACACCTACCGCGATGTCTTGCGGTTCTTCGACAACAACAACGACTTCATCACCTCGCTGATCGCCTCGGGCGACGGCCTGCTGCTGGCAAGCAAACAAGGCTAGAGCCTATTTAAAGCAAAAACCCGACCTCTTGGGTCGGGCTGTTGCAATTCTGCTTTTGGCGAGGTTTACTTCTTCTTTACTACGCCGCTAAGAACGGTGTGTAGCTCTTTGGCTTCATCTTCGTTCACCGAAACCACTAGACGGCCGCCGCCTTCTAGAGGAACTCGAAGAATAATCAGGCCGCGCGGTTCGCGCTCTGCCTCCATTGGACCGTCACCGGTGCGTGGCTTCATTGCTGCCATTGTAAGACTCCTAAAATTGCGGGCTTCTTCGCCGAACCTCAATTATCCCACACGATTCAGACATTGACCACACGGATGTTCGCCCCAGACGCCATCAACGGCGATATGTAATCCATCCGTTACGAAAAACTAGGGCGGAGTGAAGTCTGGCGCGGTGTACTTCCAGCAGACGAGCAACCAGAGCACCTGCCCGAGAACACTAAGCACCAAGATCGCCCCGCGGGCTGGCTTCGACCAGGCCGCGCTCGCCACGGCCAAACCGGCCAAGAGCCCGAACGCGGGAAACAGCAACCGCGGGGTGCTGCTCTGCGGAAAGAAAACGGCAAACAGGTAGACCAGATAGCTCAGGGTGAACAGCTGCAGTTCGATGCCGAGCGCCTTCACGGAGTGCGTGCCGAGCGCCCAAACCGCAAAGGCCACGAGACCGATAACCGCCAGCTCGCCAACGCCCGAACCTAGGTGAAACGCACCGCTGATGAACCAACCCGAGAACGGCAGCAGGTGCGAGCTGTCGGTGTAGCCCGCGCGCCAGGCCAACTCGGTAGCCAGGTAGGCATCCAAGCGGCCGGTCGTAATTGCGGCGATGAACAACCAGGCGAAGCCGAAAACACCTGACACAGCAGCAAGACCAAACAGCCGCAAGCGCTCACGCAACTCGAACGGTTCGGCATGTTTGCGCTCGCGCCAGAAGCGATAAACGAAGATCAGCGCGAACATCAGCGAGAACGCGAGCAGGCCCGGGCGGGTTACCGAGAGCACTGCGAGGGTGACAATCAGAAGGCCGTCGCGACGCTTTGCGAATAGATAGAGCGCTGCGCAAATCAAGAAGAGGCCGAGCGATTCTGCGTAACCCACCTGAAGAATCGGCGCTGCCATTGAGAACGAGATCAGCGCAATTGCCCAACGCGCCTGCAACTCGGTGATTCGCAAAATCAAAAGACGGTATGCCATAAGTGCAAACGCGAAACCAAAAATCGTCGCGACTATCGGCGCGAGAAACTTCCACTCGATTGTCGTGAGCAGATTCAGGCCGCGAATCAGAAATGGAAAAACCGGCATGAACGCCCAAGCGTTCTGCTGCACGCTGCCGTCTGCATTTGCAGGCAACGTCGTCGGATAACCGTTTGTGTAGATGCGCTGGTACCACTCGGCATCCCAGATATTTAGAAAGTCAAAGTAGCCGGGCTGAGCTTTAGTCCAGTAGTTGTCTTCTTGAATTTGAGCCATGCCCAAAAACAGAACGAAAGAAGTAATTCTCGATGCCGCAAAAATCGAAACGATTGGCAACCACCACTTGCTGCGCCAAAGATCTTGAACGCGGTGCGCGAGGTTCTGCACGAGATTAGCTCGCAGTCAACCAGGTGCGAAGCGCCGCCTCGCAGGCATAGATCTGACTAACTGGCACGTTTTCGTCGTCGGCGTGCGCCTTGTTTGGGTCGCCAGGGCCAAAGTTCACCGCTGGAATTCCGAGCGCACTGAATCGAGCGACGTCTGTCCAGCCGTATTTCGGCTTCGGTGTCGAACCGGTGGCCGCAACGAATGCCGCCGCCTCTGGTAAGTCGAGACCCGGGCGGGCACCCTCACTCAGATCGGTGACGACTACTTCGAAGCCGTCAAAAAGTTCGCTCAGATGGGCCGCTGCCTCATCGCCACTCTTGCTCGGGGCAAAGCGGTAGTTCACGGTGACCACGCACTCGTCTGGAATCACGTTGGTGGCCATGCCGCCCGAAATCAGAACGGCGTTCATGCTCTCGCGATAAACAAGGCCGTCGACCTCAACCGACTGCGGCTCATAGGCGTTCAGGCGGTTCAAGATTTCTGCCGATGCGTGCACCGCGTTCTTGCCCATCCATGATCTGGCACTGTGTGCCTTCACACCGCGAGCGCGAACTTCAACACGGATAGTGCCGTTGCACCCGCCCTCAACCT
>JBFYOO010000011.1:0-7113 GCA_041303785.1 Micrococcales bacterium | reverse complement strand
TTCTACAGCATCGCCCCTTGGGTTCTGCTTGCCATGGCTGGCATCGCGCTGAATCTAATCAACCTGCGAGTTGAGTTGGTTGTTCAAAATTTCAAGAGACTTATGAGCGTGCCCGTGCTACCAGCGAAACACCTTCGAACATTCAAGGGTGTATCAGTCGAAGTTGTCGAAATCGATAGTGTCATGGCGATTGCGCTAAACCGGCCAAAGAGGATTCTTATTTCGCGGGGTGCTCTAAACGCCTTGAGCGTCAGCGAACTCGAGGCAGTGCTCTGGCACGAGTATGCGCACTTGGCGGCAAGGCACAATGCTTTGAAGCGTTTGGCAAAAATGGTCGCTCTGCTCGCCGGATTCATTCGCGCTTCGAAAGTAATGAGCTACGAAATCGAGAGACTTTGCGAAGTTGCCGCAGACAACTACGCGATGAAGCGAGTAGACCCAGTGGTGCTGAAATCGGCCCGCGCAAAGTTTCTCTAATTAAAGAGTTCTTCGGCGAGAATTTGGCCCGGTTCGACACCGCGGGCCAATGCAAAAACCGCCGAACCGACAGGTGTTGTCCATTCGTTCAATAGGTCAAACTCAGCAAGTCGAGTCTGAACCGGCACATACTGCTTGGTTATGTCAGCTGCATAGGCCGTCCAAAGCAGGCCTGACTCGAGCTGATTTGGTTGAGCACCCACCACTTGATAGTTGAATGGACGCCTAAAGAAACGTTCACCAGGATCAGCTGCCGAAGCGCGGCGAACGTGGGCGAAGGGCGGTATCACATCAAGACCGTTCGGTTTCTTAGCGTTGAAGTCTAGAAAATCGAATTCACTGGTTTTGCCCAGAGGTGCGCCAGTGTCTAGATGACGCCCGATGACATCTTCTTTCGCTTCACGCCCAAGCATGTCCCAGGTGTCTAAGTTCATGCGAATTCGTCTCAGGACAAGTTGGGTTCCGCCCAAAGCCCAGTCTGGCCCCTTGTCTATCCAGACGAGTTTGCCAAAATCATCGCTGCCCAATTGTGGGTTGTCTGTGCCGTCAACCTGGCCCATCAAGTTTCTTTGCGTCTTTCCCTCAGGCGAACTGCCAATTGCGTTTGTGAATCCTGCTTGAATCCATCGCGACCGAGCAAAGGTTGAGCTGTCCCTGATCAGAATTCGAGTCACGTGGCTCAGAATCTGAAGATCATCTGCCGCCACGTGAATCAGCACATCGCCATGACTTAACGATTCATCAAGTTGATCAACTTTGAAGCTTGGTAGTTCGGCAAAGCCCTCAGGCATGCGTGCTTCGAGGTTAAGTTTCTTAAACAAGGATGGGCCAAAACCCACTGTGACGGTTAGGTTCGCCGGGCCGATTACTAGTTCGGGGTGTGGGTCGGCTAGAGCTGATTCGCCACTGCACAGACGTGATATGTCGTCAGTGAGCAACACCATCCAGCGCAACATGTCGTCGCTTGTGATTGTCGTTAGCAAATCAAAAGCTAGAAAATTTGTGTGCGCTTGTGGCTTACTCTCGATTCCCGCTTGATGTTGGCCTGACCAAAGAGTCTTTCGGTTGGCAACGGCGGTTTGATTTAGTTTGGTTGCTTCGGCGTAACCATTTTTGTAAGCCTCGGCTACCGCCGCGCCACCCGCCGCCAAGATCGAGCTCGCCCCACCCGTGGCAGCAAGTGAGCCAAGAATGATTTGACGACGAGTGAGCATGATCAGATTTAATGTGTGTGGCTCGGCATTGGAGTTGGCTCATACTCTTCATCGCCCGACTCGCTGGTTTTTGCAAGCATTTCATCAAGAACAATGTCTGGTGCACCATCGAACTTGAGAGTTAGGTTGACTTTGGTTCCAACCAGGATGGGTTCGGTTAGCCCCATCAACATGACGTGCAAACCCCCAGGCTCGAGAGTCACAGTCTCTCCGGCCTTAATTTCGATGCCGCCTTCTTTTTTGCTCATGACACCATCTACTACCTGGTGAGTCTCAATCATTGGTGCGATGGCACTCGTGCCACCAATGAGAGTGACGGTTTCGTCAGTTGTGTTGGTGATTTGCATGAAGACCCCAGTCATGCCACCAGTGTGATCAGAGAAATCCGAGGCTCGAACCCAGGCACCGGTTACTTCAACTTTTCCGGTTTCTGCCGGTGCACATGCTGAAAGTGACATTGTGAGAGTCGGCATTAGTAGTAACACCAACATGAGCTTCTTGAACATTCTTCTCCTCGATTTTGCCTAATAGTTGCTCTACATATTGTAGAGCATTATGAATTGGCTTTTCAACTTCTCCGCCGATAAATGAACACCAGTGCGATTAGAGAAGCGAACCCAACAACAATTAGGTAAGTAGGCGTCCAATCACCAATTGGTTCGGGTTCGGTCACTTTTTCTGCTGGAACGGGAGCTATCACAGACGCAGAGCCAACTGCGAATTGAAATGAGCCTTCGACGGGGTGCCCGTCGGCAGAAACCACTCGATAACTTACCGTGATAGTGCCTTGCGCATTGGCTTGTTCGATGGTTGCAATAACTTGGTTTCGAATTACTTCAACCATTCCAGAATCTAAACGATTCGAGGAGGTGTCACTTACAACCACCTGGTTGGCATTCTCTGACCCTACAACAACCATGATGTTCTCGGCGAATGTCAAAGTGACTTTTGCTGGCATTTGCTCAAGCGTTTGGCCGGCCGTGGGGTCAGACGATTCTAGATCTGAATGTGCGTTTGCCTGCGTGACAGAAGATGCAGCGAACATGATGACAAGGGTGAAACCGGCAAGCATGCGAAAGACTGCTGCGAGCATTTTCATTGAGTTAAATTAGCCCTGTTCGAGTGGCTGATTGCCCACATCGGTGCGGTGAAAGTTCATGTAAGAACGTGACGCGGTGGGGCCACGCTGGCCTTGGTAACGGTTCAAGTACTTTGCAGACCCGTATGGAGTTTCAGATGGAGAGCTCAACTGAAAGAAGCAGAGTTGCCCAATCTTCATGCCCGGCCAAAGTTTGATTGGCAGAGTTGCCATGTTTGAAAGTTCGAGTGTGACGTGACCGTTGAACCCTGGGTCGACAAAACCAGCGGTTGAGTGTGTGACGAGGCCAAGACGACCGAGAGAGCTCTTGCCCTCAAGTCGCGCAGCAACGTTGTCTGGCAACTTCACAAACTCGTAGGTTGAGCCAAGAACAAATTCACCTGGGTGAAGAATGAAAGGTTCATCGGGTGCTACCTCGATGAAGCGAGTGAGCTCTTCTTGTGGCTCTGCCGGGTCAATGTATGCATACTTGTGATTGTCGAAGAGCCTGAAGAAGCGATCGATGCGCACATCGAAAGAAGATGGCTGCAACAGAGACATGTCTAGGGGCTCGAGGCCAATCTGGTTGGCTTCAATTGATGCGCGAATATCGCGGTCTGACATAAGCATGGCTCAAGATTACCGCTTAGAGTTGCCGCATGAACTCATCCCAGTTGTTAGAAGAATTCGTTGATTTTTCGAATCGCCTGCGCGACTCTCTCGCAAAGCGACCCGAGGTGGTTGGTCTGGTCTTGGTTGGATCAACCGCCGACCTGGCTCGCGTTGACGAGTGGAGCGACCACGACTTCTATGTGGTCACCGTCAACGGTTCTTCCGAAAGCCTTCGCCAAGACCTGAGTTGGCTGCCCGACTTTGACGACATCGTGATGCGACCTCGCGAGACCGACCACGGACTCAAGGTGATTTATGCAAACGGCCAGGTTCTCGAATTCGCGGTCTTCGACGACGCCGAGCTTGAGCAGGCAGGCGCCAATGCCTATAACGTGACCCTAGATCGTGCAAACATCACCGAGCGCATGGTGGCCATTGCACAAAAAAGTAAGCCGAAGCCCTACGACGTCGACACCGAGTTTGAGATATTTCTAAGCCAGATGTTGATTGGCGTCGGCAGAGCCCGCCGAGGCGAGGTGCTGATTGCCGGCCAATTCATTCGCAGCTACTGCCTGAACCGAGCGCTCGGGTTCATGCGGGCTTGGGTCAAGCCGCTGCCAGGCACCGAGCCAAAAGAAGACAACCTCGACAGGTTTAGGCGCTTTGAGCAGCAATACCCAGAGCTCGGCGCTGAAATTGAGAGCATTCTTCAGCAGTCCGTCGAGGCGGCCGGAAAGCATCTTCTCGACTTAGTTGTTCGAGTTGGCGAGGGAGAGCTCAACGCCAAGCACCTCAGTCAAGTGCACATTGTTCGCGCGCGCTTCGGCTGGATCTAGTGGTCTAACCCAAGCTTGCGATAAATCGCCTTCATCCACTTAGGCGCCCACCAGTTGAGGTCGCCGAATAGCCTCATTAGCGCTGGAACCAAAAGCGCACGGATGATTGTTGCGTCAAGCAGAATCGCGAAAGCAATGCCGAGTCCAAGCATCTTCATAATAGTCACACCCGATGTTGCAAAAGCAACGAACGAAAGCGCCAGCACGAGCGCCGCTGCAGTGATGATTCGGCCCGAGCGTTGAAGCCCGACTGCGACCGAATCGATTGTAGACATTCCGGCATCGTGCTGTTCTTTTATGCGGCTAAGCAAGAACAGTTCGTAGTCCATCGATAAACCAAACACCACAACTGCAATCAAAACGATAGACGACGTGTCAACGGTTCCGGTGACGATGAAGTCACCGAGCAACCACTTTAGGTTGCCGTCGATAAACACCCAGGTTAAGAACCCGAACGTAGCGCCGAGCGAAAGAACATTTAGCAAAACGGCCTTGATCGGCAGTAACACAGATCCGGTAAACAAGAACATCAAAATCAACGTGAAGGCAAGAATCCAAGTTGCAACTATTGGCAGTTGCTCAACTATGCCGTCTTGTGAATCGGTGTAGCTCGCCGCCGTGCCGCCGATTAGAACTTTGTGACTGTCGAGTTTTACTTTTCGAATGTCGGCGGTGAGTTCTTGACCGGCAAGTGAGCGCGGTTCAACATCGTGAATAGCTTGAATTCTCTGATAGCCGTTTTGCGCGTAACTCGAGAACATCGGAGCGTAGCCCTGATCGATTACGCCATCCTGAGCGATGCCCGCTGAGCTTTGAACGCGGGTGATGTCGGGAAGTTTTGAAAGTTCGACAACATACTCGAGGACATCTTCGCTCGATGCGCCCTTGACCAGAATTTCAACCGGGCTCGCCTCGCGACCGCTGAATCGATCGCGAATCACGTTGTTAGCAACCACCGCGTTGCTGCTCTGAGGCAGCACGCGATCGTCTACCTGACCATACTGAATGTTGCTCGATAAAGTCATTAGCCCGCCGAGCCCAATGAGTGCCACTAGAGAGATAGCGAGCGGTCGCTTCATCACGAAGCGGGCGGTAGACCCCCAGAAACCGTCATCCATGGTCTTTGGCGTTGTCTTTTTGCGACCCAACCTCAAAATGTTTACTCGATCGCCCAGAAGCGCGAGCAGCGCCGGAAGTGCAATAAGTGCGCCAGCGATTGATAGGAAGACAACGACCACTCCACCAATTGCAAACGACTTCAAGAAGTACTGCGGAAAGAATGCGAGCGACGACAGCACGATTGCGACGGTGATTGCGCTAAACAAAACCGTTCGCCCGGCAGTGGCCACTGTCTCAATTACGGCATCGTTGACACTCTTGTTCTTAGCGCGTTCTTCTCTGAAGCGATTCACCATCAACAGCGAATAATCGATTCCGAGCCCAAGGCCGAGACCGGTAATAAGGTTCAGTGCGAAAACCGATGTATCGGTGAACTGTGCCGAAACCCAGATGAAGAAGAAGCTGCCAACGATTGCTAGGCCGCCGATTAGCAGAGGAAGGCCGGCGGCAATAAGAGAACCAAAAACAAAGACAAGCAGCAACAGAATTAGCGGAACAGCGATTGCCTCTGCTCGGGCAAGGTCTTCGCTAATGGTTGAGTTAATCTCAGAGCTAATTGCCGCAAAGCCAGCGACATAAATTTCTGCGCCGTTATAGGCACCCGTAAATTCATCGGAGATGGTCTTGCCAACATCTGATTGTGCAACATCATCTTTCAACTTCACAAAGAAATAGGCCGCCTTGCCGTCTGTGCTGCGAAGAGATGGTGGTGTACCGAGTGTGTAGTAACTGGTGACGGTGTCAACGCCTTCGACTTGCTTGAGGTCATTAGCTAGATCACGCCCGATTGTTCTGCTGTTGGTTGTGTCAACCAGAGTTGGCATGTCGGCAATCAAAACCACTTCTGGTGTTTGCGTATCAAACTTTGAGTCAAGCAATTCAAAGACGCGAGCCGAGTCGCTGTTTGGATTGTCATAACCGCCGGCCTTCAGTAGGCCGAAACTTTGAAATCCGAAAATCGAACTGATCAGCACTAGCCCGATAAAGCCGTAAAGCGAGGAGCGCTTGCGACGCACGATAATCTCTGCCCAACGTTTCATGACAATTTCCAATCCTGGGCGTGCAAAGATTCCCTTATGAAGAACCAACGAGCGGTAGCCGTCTTTTATTTCATTCTCGCAGGTCTGGGCCTGACTACGGCCTGGTACTTCAACACCGCGGCCATCCTGAATCAAGAAAACCTCTTAACTGCCTGGTTCACAACCAACGCGGATTTGGTCTTGGCCTTTGACCTGTTCATAGTGGCCTTCGCCGTAGCACCGTTCGTGCTGATTGAGGGCAAGCGCCTCAAGATGAAGAATCGCTGGCTCTACATCGCTCTATCGGCGGTCACCGCCGTGGCCTTCACGTTTCCACTGTTTCTGGCCATGAGAGCCTTGAAAATGCACAAGAACGCGCTAGCCGGAGGTCGAATTGAAACCCACACAATTCACAAACACCGCGTGGATGTCTGGGTTCCGGCAGATCTGAACCCAGAGACGCCTGTTTTGGTGATGCACGACGGCAAGAACCTCTTCATGCCAGAGCACTCGACCTTCGGTGCCACCTGGGGTCTTTTAGACGCGCTGAAGCCAGACTCGCGTGGCTACAGGCGCATCCGTGGCGAGAGAACGCCATTGATTATCGGGGTGTGGCAGATCGACGACAGCACGCGAATTAATGAACTCGGGCCACAGCAACTTGTCGACAAACACCCAGAGATTCTCGACATGTTGCCAGAAGCCATGCGGCCGATGAGTCGAGTAATGATGGGCGACGCCTACCACGCGATGATTGT
>JBFYOO010000010.1:0-4761 GCA_041303785.1 Micrococcales bacterium | reverse complement strand
CGTAGACATCTTCTATGTGATAGTCGTGGCGCGCTTTGCGGTTGCTGGCAACCACTTTTTGTCCACGTTCTCTAGGCATAAGAACCTATATTCGCAGATAACGGCGAATTGCTAAACCGCTTGCGAGCGCAGCTAGAACAATCGCGGCACCGATCAGAATCGGCACTACCAACAGGCCATCGGCCAACCCGACGAAGTTGGTGAAAGGCATGCTCAAGGCTAGGTAGCCCTGAACGAAGAACTGAACGATTGCGAGCACTGCCCCACCGGCGAGAACGCTTCCGATGATCGCAGCGAGCACACCCTCAAGGATGAACGGCAGCTGAATATAGAAGTTGCTCGCGCCCACAAGTCGCATGATTCCGAGCTCGCGGCGGCGGGCGAAAGCCGACAGGCGAATCGTCGTCGAGATCAGAAGCGCTGCCGATGCCAGCATTAGCGAGGCGATAGCGATGGCCGCGATGCTGGCGGCGTTGAGAATGCTAAAGATCTGGTCGAGATAGCTGCGCTGGTCACGCACTTCTTCTACTCCCCCGAATCCCGTGAAGCTTTCGGTGATGATTGCGCTCTGCTCTGGGTTTTTGAGCTTAACCCAGAAGGTTTCGTTGAGCTGCTCAGGGGTGACATACTGCGCTACAGCATTGCCCTTGAACTGATCTTGAAACTTGTCATAGGCCTGCTGGTGATTCTCGAAGTAGAACTTATCGATGTATGGGGCAAGGGTTGAAGACTGCAACTGACTTTGCACGGACGAAATCAAATCGGGTGATGCCTCACCCTGTGCACAAACGTCGGCAGGTGAAACTTCGCTGCACATGTAGATTGCAACCTGAGCCTTGTCATACCAGTAGGTCTTCATCTGACCGATTTGCATCTGCAGCAGCGTGGCCGCACCAACAAAAGTCAGCGATAGAAAAGTAACCAGAATTACAGAAATAACCATCGACAGATTGCGGCGCAAACCCTGTCGAACCTCGCTGAAAACAAAACCGCCGCGCATTAGTAGCCAGCCACCTTTTGGTCGCGCACGATTCGACCATCGCTGAGCTCAACCACACGCTTTTGCAGACGGTCAACGATTCCGCGGTCGTGGGTTGCCATAACAACCGTGGTTCCGTTTTGGTTAATGCGATCAAGCAAGGCCATGATTTCGTCGCTGGTCTTTGGGTCTAGGTTTCCGGTTGGTTCATCGGCCAATAGAAGTGCCGGCTTGTTTACAATCGCGCGCGCAAGAGCAACGCGTTGCTGCTCGCCACCAGAGAGTTCACTTGGCAGGCGGGCAGCCTTCTCTTCAAGACCAACCATGCGCAACACGTCTGGCACAGCCTCTTGAATGAAGCCTGCAGACTTGCCGATTACCTCGAGGCTGAATGCTACATTCTGCGCAACGGTCTTGTTTGGCAGAAGCCTAAAGTCTTGAAAAACTACGCCGAGCTTGCGGCGAAAGAAAGGAATTCGGCGGCTCGGAATGCCCACCAGGTTTTCGCCAAGAACAAAGACCGAGCCGGTGCTCGGAACATCTTCGCGAAGCATTAGCCTGAGCAACGATGATTTGCCCGAGCCAGAAGCCCCGACCAAGAAAACGAAGTCGCCCTTCTCGATTTCTATCGAGACATCGGCAAGCGCCGGGCGGTTTGAGCCTCGGTAGTTTTTGCTTACGTTTTCTATGCGAATCATTGAAATAAGCCTAAATTGCTAGCCCCTCGAGGGCGGTCAGGCTAGCCGCCAGTTTCTAATGTTTCTAGCTTTGGGCCTGCTTGCGCCAGCGAATTCCGGCAGCAATAAAGCCGTCAAGGTCGCCATCGAACACGGCGCTCGGGTTGTTTACTTCGTACTCGGTTCGCAGGTCTTTGACCATCTGATATGGAGCCATGACGTAAGAGCGCATCTGCTCACCCCAGCTGGCCTTCACATCACCGGCAATTGACTTCTTTTTAGCCTCTTCTTCGCGTCGCTTAATCTCGAGCAAGCGGCTCTGCAGAACTCGCATTGCCGCGGCCTTGTTTTGAATCTGGCTCTTCTCGTTCTGGCAACTCACAACGGTTCCGGTTGGCAGGTGGGTGATGCGCACGGCAGAGTCGGTAGTGTTCACAGACTGACCACCCGGACCAGACGAACGAAAAACATCAACACGGATGTCTGCGTCAGGAACCTCAATAACATCGGTCTGTTCGATCAGCGGCACAACTTCGACGGCGGCAAAAGACGTCTGACGTTTGCCTGCCGCATTGAAAGGGCTCATGCGCACGAGTCGGTGCGTTCCGGCTTCGACACTCAGCGTGCCAAATGCAAATGGTGCATCGACCTCGAATGTTGCCGACTTGATTCCGGCACCCTCTGCATAAGAAGTGTCAAGAACCTGCACCGGTAGTTTGTGTTTTTCTGCGTAGCGAAGATACATGCGCAAAAGCATCTCGGCAAAGTCGGTTGCGTCATCGCCACCGGCTCCAGATCGAATCGTTATTACCGCAGCACGCTCGTCAAATTCACCGTTGAGCAAAGTCTGAATTTCAAGCTCGGCCATAATTGCATGCAAAGCCGCGAACTCGGCCTTGGCTTCAGTCTGCACAGAGGCATCCTGCTCAGAATTTGCCATCTCGATAAGCACGTCGATGTCATCGAGCCTGGCTGTAAGGTCGGCGACTTTGTTGACCAAAGACTGCTTGTGGCTTAGCGCGCTGGTAACCTTCTGCGCTTGCTCTGGGTTATCCCAGAGGTCGCTCGCTGCGGCCCGTTCTTTGAGCTCAGCAATCTCGGCATCAAGTTTCTCGAGGTCGATTACCTGACGGATATCGCCGAGCGTGCTGCGCAATTGCTGCAGTTCGGTTGAAAGATCGAGTTCGGCCATTTGCCCTAGTTTAACCGCACCCCGACCAGGCCGAGGAGGGTGATAATTGACGAATGCCAAAGTCAAGAGAATTCAAAACACGCAGCCTTATCGGGTCGGTGTTTGTGCCCTCCGCGTTGTTCTCAACCGGCGAGTATGCCCTATTGCCCATAATTCCTGCCAGCGCTGAGCGACTTGGGGCAGATTTGCCTACTGCAGCTCTCATAGCTGGGTTTGTAATGATTGGCACTCTCCTAGCAGATCTGCCCGCGGCACGATTTGTGAACGCTGTGGGTGAACGCCGAGCAATGATTGCTTCTGCGCTAACTGCCATGTTTGGAATTTCAATCGGACTACTCGCAGCAAATATTTGGGTGCTTGGAGGTGCGGTTTTATTAGTCGGCGCGGCTGCGGCTGTTTTTGCACTCGCTCGCCATGGTTACATGGCAGAGCACGTGCCTATTGAAAAAAGAGCTAGAACGCTTTCGCTTCTAGGAGGCACTTTTCGCGCTGGAGCATTCGTTGGCCCTCTGCTCAGTGCGGCCGTGATAACTATTGCTGGAATTACAGCCGTCTTTGTTTTGAGCATCGTATTTTGGTTTGCGACTGCCATCACGCTTTGGTTGGCAAAAGACACTGCGCCAGCAACGCCAGATCCTGATCCATTCAGTCACACCATACATATCGTGCGTCGCGAAAAGAAGAAGTTGCTAACCGTTGGTCTTGGCGTAACTGTAATCGCAATGTTGCGCACAACTAGACAGGTTGGCATTCCCCTTTGGGCTCTTTACATCGACATTTCGCCAGCGACCACGGCACTAATCATTGGCATCGCGGGCATTGTCGACTTTGCGCTCTTTTATACCTCGGGGCAAATCATGGATAAGTTCGGACGCAGGGCCGCGGCTGTACCAACTGTAATTGGCCTTAGCGTGGCGCATCTTCTAGTCTTTACGGCCACCACCGAAACTTTGTTTTGGGCTCTTGTCATTGTCATGGCGCTTGCTAACGGTCTTGGCTCCGGACTCATTCTCACAATTGGGGCAGATCTCGCGCCAACCGATGCTCGAAACGAATTCCTTGCAGGTTTTCGCTTGCTTGTTGACGGTGGCGTTGCCGCAGCACCGCCGTTGCTCGCTTTGCTCTCAGCAACGATGGGGCTAGCCTTCGGAATGGGTGCCTTTGGGGTAATTGGTCTCGGAGCTGCTGTGGTTCTTTACCGGTACATCCCGAAGTTCATCAAGCACAGCAAGCCCTAAATCTGGCGTAAAAGATGGGCAATAATAGACAAATGACTAAGTCGCTCGTTCGCGCCGCAGCCCTGATTGCCGGCCTTTCACTGCTTGCCACCCCAAATCTTGCGTGGTCAGCGCCTAAACCTAAACCCCCAACTGCAGCAGTAGCAGCAACTCTGGCGAAAGACAGCGTTCGCAGCCCAATGGCCGCAGACAGCATCTACTTTGTGATGACAGATCGCTATGCAAACGGCGACACCTCAAACGACCGAGGTGGTGCAGCTGGCGACTACTCGCTAACTGGCTATGACCCAACTAGCGACTCATACTTTCACGGTGGTGACCTCAAAGGCCTGACCGGCGGCTGCACGACCGGCGAAGGTGTTGCACGAATCAAGAAGCTTGGCTTCACAACCATTTGGATCACCCCGCCGTTCAAGCAAGAGTGGGTGCAGGGAGACAGCGCTGCCTACCACGGATATTGGATTAATGACTTCTTGACTATTGACCCACACTGGGGAACCAATGCAGACTTCAAAGCATTCGTTGACTGCGCGCAATCGCAGGGAATGAAGGTCGTTCTAGACATTGTCATGAACCACACCGGTGACGTAATCAAATACAACGGCAGCGGCAAGGCAGCGATTCCGGCTGGCCGAGAGAATGCCAAGAATCCTGCGTGGCTAAACAAGCTGAGCA
>JBFYOO010000009.1:0-4921 GCA_041303785.1 Micrococcales bacterium | reverse complement strand
ACTTCAGGGCGACCAATTCTGCAGGGGTGACAATAGCAGCGCTCTCGCCAAAACTCTCACTGAGTATCGCGGAGATCTCAGACACTTTACGCTGGTCGACAAGATAGATGTAAAGCGCTCTCGGGTCACCGCAAACGCTCAACAACTGACCGTCAAGGTATGGCATTTCATCAAGGTAGACGTGGCTGGCCTGCGCAACATCTATAACGCCGTGATCAGCGGTTACAAGCACACCCACATCGTTGGCTACTTTGGCTGCCAGCATTTGCACTTCTCGCTCAACCGTGTCGAACACTTCGTGCCACTGCAGACTTTCGACGCCTGATCTGTGCGCCTCTTTGTCAAGTTCGGGAATATAGAGATAAACAAGACATCCAGGCTCCTCTCGAGTCAGCCGCAGAGCAGTTTCAAACCTGTCTGAAATTTTGTTCTCGAAGTGATGCTTTGCGCCATGCATAGTTGCCCTGGTGAAGCCGGAGTTCTCATAGGCGGCAAGCGTGACGGCGTGAATCGGCACTCGTGACCTCTCACTCAACGGAGTGCCCTTGAAATAATCGAGAATCGAAAAACGATCGAGGCCAGATAGCAGATTAACAACTTCATTAAGCGAGCGATCAAAAACCGAGTAACCAATTAGTCCGTGCGAGCTAGCATTTGCTCCGGTAGCGAAACTGGCGATGCTTGAAGCTGTGGTGCTTGGAAAGCCACAATGAGCGAAATCAGAATCTGACAGATGAGTGCGCATGAAGCCCTGCTTGGTTGACATCAGATTCTCGTAGCCGAGACCGTCAATCATGACAACAACCGAACTCGCGACCTTCTGAAGGTTCATGGCGTTACGCTCGCCAAGTATCGAAGCCTCTGCGCTCAGAAACACATCTGTTAGGTTCAGCGACCTTGGTGAAATCGCAGGTAGCATCGTTGTCATCACCACAAAGTCTGCCACAAGCACATCCGAGCGAAGAATTAATGACTAGCAAAGAGCAACCAGCCGAGAAGATTCTCGACATCGACCTGACCCGAGAGATGCAGGACTCGTTTCTCGAATACAGCTACTCGGTTATTTACGCTCGCGCGCTGCCTGACGCTCGTGATGGCCTCAAGCCGGTGCATAGACGCATCATCTACCAGATGGGCGAAATGGGTTTGCGCCCAGATCGCGGCCACGTGAAGTCGGCTCGTGTAACTGGCGAAGTCATGGGAAAGCTGCACCCCCACGGCGACGGGGCAATCTATGACGCGCTCGTGAGAATGGCCCAGGCTTTCACCCTCAGAGTTCCGCTGATCGACGGCCACGGAAACTTCGGAAGTCTCGACGATGGGCCGGCGGCTGCTCGCTACACCGAAGTCAGACTTTCAACCGCCTCATTGCTCATGAATGACGGGCTTGACGAAGACGTCATTGACTTCAAACCGAATTATGACGCTCAACTGACCGAGCCAGAGGTGCTACCCGCCGCCTTTCCGAACCTGCTGGTAAACGGCTCATCGGGCATCGCCGTCGGTATGGCCACAAACATGCCGCCACACAATCTGAGAGAAGTTGTAGCCGCGGCGATACACCTGCTGAAGAACCCCGCCGCAACCACGAAACAGCTAATGAAGTACGTTCCCGGGCCAGATCTTCCTAACGGCGGAATCATCATGGGTCTCGACGGAGTGAAAGATGCATACGAATCTGGCAAGGGTTCATTCAAAACCCGCGCTCGCGTTTCGGTTGAAAGCGTCTCTGCGAGAAAGCTTGGCCTAGTCGTTACAGAACTCCCCTATCTTGTCGGCCCAGAGAAGGTCATCGAGAAAATCAAAGAGGGCGTAAACGCCAAAAAACTGCTCGGCATCGCAGATGTTATCGATCTAACCGACAGAACCAACGGACTCAAATTGGTAATCGAGCTCAAGACCGGCTTCGACCCACAAGTCGTTCTAGATCTGCTCTATCGCTTCACGCCGATGGAAGACTCTTTCGGCATCAACAATGTGGCACTAGTCGACGGAAGGCCCGCAACCCTAGGCCTAAAAGATTTGCTGCAGGTTTACCTCACGCATCGTCTATCGGTTATTCGCCGACGCACCGCCAACCGACTAGGCAAGCGCGAAGCGAGACTCCACCTGATTGATGGCCTCTTGGTGGCGGTCTTGAACATAGACGAAGTTATCCAGGTGATTCGCACCAGCGATGAGGTCGATGAGGCCCGCACGAAATTGCGCAAGGTCTTCGAGCTCTCAGAACTGCAGGCCGAGTACATTCTTGAACTTAGGCTGCGTCGACTGACGAAGTTTTCTCAGATTGAGCTCGAGAGCGAGAAGGCACAGCTTCAAGCCGAAATAGTTGAACTCAAGCGCATTTTGGCTTCGAAGGAAGCGCTAGACGAAGTAGTCATAGCCGAACTCCAGGCAGTAGCCGATAAACACGGTGACGCGCGAAGAACAACGCTCATCTCGGAGTTTGAAGAAGTGAAACCGATGTCTGTCGCAAAGGTTGCAGGCATGGATGCGCAGCTCGCAGATTCGCCAAGCATGGTGCGTGTCACAACCAGCGGCCTGATCTCACGAATCGATTCAGACGATGTGGCGATAGTTATTGGAACGAAGCGCAAACGTCACGATGCTGTTTTAGTTCGCGTGAAGACCACCACCCGAAGCGATATCGGTTTTGTTACCAGTCTCGGTCGCGTGGTGAGAATTCACGTGGCAGACATCCCGACTATTAGCGATCCAACCGATGTTGCCGGTGGCGCAAAAGCTGGCGAATTTCTGGGATTGGCTAAAAAGGAGCGACTGCTTCACGCCTTCGAATTGAGCGAGACGACCAGCCTGAGTGTGGGAACAAAACTTGGCACCGTGAAACGTTTAGCAGCCGACTGGCCGGCCAAGAACGAATTTGAGATCATCACACTCAAGCCAGGAGACGAACTAGTCGGAGCATGCGATGCCAACGACCAGATGCAATTCATTTTCGTTACCAACGACGCACAGCTACTTAGATTTAAGGCCGAAGCCGTGAGACCACAGGGTCGCGGCGCCGCCGGTGTTGCCGGAATCAATCTCGGAAAAGGTAGCGAAGCTGTTTACTTTGGCGCTGTCGAAGAGAACGCAGTGGTGGTTACCGCCGCAAATAACTCGTCAGCGCTTGCCGGCACAGACTCCGGCAGCGCAAAGATCTCAGAGCTCAGCGAGTTTCCGATGAAAGGCCGCGCCACCGGTGGTGTGCGTGCTCACAAATTCATTAGAAACGAAGATCAGGTTTACTTCGCCTGGGCAGGCAGCCCTGAACTACTAGCTAGCGCTGCCGATGGAAAACCAATTGAGTTAACTCTTGATCCTGCCAAGCGTGATGCCAGCGGAACAAAGATTGCAAGCCCTATCGGTGCGATAGGAAGCGCTTAGGCGTCGATACGGTCGCGTTCGAGACCATCTGCTGACTCAACAATGAAGTCACGGCGTGGAGCAACCTCGTTGCCCATGAGTAGTTCGAATGTCTTCTCGGCAAACTCGGCATCGAGAATGTTCACTCTGCGAAGGGTGCGATGCGAGCGATCCATGGTCGTCTCGGCAAGCTGATCGGCATCCATTTCACCAAGACCCTTGTAGCGCTGAATCGGCTCCTTGTAGCGCTTGCCGGCCTTCTCGAGCTTGATCAGAAGCGCTTCGAGTTCCTGCTGCGAATACGTGTAGATGACCTCATTCGCCTTGCTGCCGTGATTGACAACCTCGACCCTGTGCAGCGGTGGAACAGCCGCGTAGACCCTGCCATCTTCGACTAGCGGACGCATGTAGCGGTAGATCAGGGTAAGCAAGAGTGTTCGAATGTGAGCACCATCAACATCGGCGTCGCTCATCAAAATCACTTTGCCATATCTAGCAGATTCTAAATCGAATGATCTACCCGAACCCGCGCCGATGACCTGAATAATTGATGCGCACTCTGTGTTCGAGAGCATGTCAGAAACCGAAGCTTTCTGAACGTTCAAGATCTTTCCACGGATGGGTAACAGCGCCTGATACTCGCTGTTGCGAGCAAGTTTTGCGGTGCCAAGCGCCGAGTCGCCCTCGACGATAAATAGCTCACTGACAAGAGTTTCGTTGGTTCTGCAATCGACTAACTTGCTCGGCAGAGAAGAGCTCTCGAGCGCATTCTTGCGTCGTTGAGTTTCTTTGTGAGCACGTGCAGAAACACGCGACTTCATCTCAGCGACAATCTTTTCTAGGAGCAACGCCGATTGAGTCTTGTCGTCGCGCTTGCTGCTTGCAAATCGATCATTCAGGCTCTTGGCAACAACGTTGGCAACGATATTCTTCACCGCTGGTGTGCCGAGAACCTCTTTAGTTTGACCTTCGAACTGCGGTTCGGCCAAACGCACTGTCACGACTGCTGTTAGACCGCTAAGCACATCGTCTTTTTCAACTTTGTCATTTCCGAGCTTTAGCTTGCGCGAGTTGGTGTCGATGTGACTCTTGAGAGTCTTCAGCAGCGCTTGCTCGAAGCCTGCGATGTGGGTTCCACCCTTGGGTGTCGAAATAATGTTTACAAACGACTTGACCTCTGTGTCGTAGCCGGTTCCCCATCGAACTGCTATGTCAACTTCACACTTTCGCGATACTTCTTTGCTGACCATGTTGCCGTCGTCACCGAGAACCGGAATGGTTTCGGTGAAGTCGCCCGAACCGGCAAGTCGCCAGGTAGATGTCAGTGGCTGATCTTTAGCTAGAAAATTGGCAAATTCGATAATTCCTCCATCGAACTTGAACTCCTGCTTTTCTGACTTGCCAGAGCGAAGATCATCGATGTGAATCGCGAGACCAGGCACCAGGAATGCCGTCTGGCGTGCTCTATCGCTCAACTCCGACATGTTGAAGTTGGCATCCTTGATGAAAATTTGCGGGTCAGACCAATAGCGAACACGCGTTCCGGTGGTGTTCT
>JBFYOO010000008.1:0-11159 GCA_041303785.1 Micrococcales bacterium | reverse complement strand
ATCGGCGTTCACCTTTGGGTACATGAATGGCTTTCTGGCTCAGCACGGGAAGTCTGCATCAATGTTAACCTGTTACAAACCCGTTTTATGGAGACTTTCGCGTGAACCTGCCTGCCAAGACCAATCTGCTAGCCGCTGCCACTACCCCCGAGAAGGTGGGAGTCGAAGGGCTCGAGCAGAAGTGGGGCCTGGTTTGGGAGAACGACGGGGTTTACCGCTTTCGCCGCGATGTTGAACGCAGCCAGATTTACTCAATCGATACACCGCCACCGACAGCTTCTGGCTCTCTGCACGTAGGCCACGTATTCAGCTATACCCACACCGACGTAGTTGCCCGATTCAAGCGCATGAGCGGTTTCGAGGTTTACTACCCGATGGGCTGGGATGACAACGGGCTGCCGACCGAGCGCCGCGTTCAGAACTACTACGGGGTTCGCTGCGACCCTAACCTGCCATACGTGGCCGACTTCACTCCTCCGTTTGAAGGTGGCGACAACAAGAGCAGCAAGGCTGCCGACCAAATCGCGATTTCGCGACGCAACTTTATCGAGCTTTGCGAGAAGTTGACAGTTGAAGATGAGAAGGTCTTCGAAGCGCTTTGGCGTCAACTCGGACTCTCTGTTGACTGGAAGCAGACCTATCAGACCATCGCACCTTCTGCTCAGGCCGTTTCGCAAAAGGCATTCTTGAATAACCTTGCACGCGGCGAGGCATACCAGTCGATGGCACCGACTCTCTGGGACATCACCTTTAGAACCGCAGTGGCTCAGGCCGAACTCGAAGATCGCGACCAGCCAGGCGCTTATCACCGCGTCGGCTTCGACGTCGATGCATCACTCTGGGATGGCGGCAAGCTATTCATCGAAACCACTCGCCCAGAAATGCTGCCCGCCTGTGTTGCGCTTGTTGCACACCCAGATGACGACCGCTACAAGCACATGTTCGGCAAGACCGTGAAGACTCCGCTGTTCGGTGTCGAGGTTCCGGTTGTCGCGCACCGACTGGCTCAGATCGACAAAGGTTCTGGCATCGCCATGATTTGCACATTCGGTGACGTAACCGACGTGATCTGGTGGCGCGAGCTCGACCTGCCAAACCGCGCAATCATTGGCTGGGATGGGCGCATTTTGGCAGAAGCACCAGATGTGATTACTAGCGCTCGCGGCCAAGAGGTCTACGCCGAACTTGCCGGCAAGACAGTGTTCTCGGCAAAGCAGCGAATCGTCGAACTGCTGCAGGAATCTGGCGACATGGTTGGCGAGCCGAAGCCGATAACTCACCCGGTGAAGTTCTTCGAGAAGGGCGACAAGCCTCTAGAAATCGTCTCGACCCGCCAGTGGTATGTGCGAAACGGTGGTCGCGATGCCGACCTGCGCGAGCGTTTGATAACCCTCGGCAAAGAACTCAACTTTCACCCCGACTTCATGCGCGTGCGCTACGAGAACTGGGTCAACGGCCTAACCGGCGACTGGCTGATCTCGCGCCAGCGATTCTTCGGAGTTCCGATTCCGGTTTGGTATGCAATCGATGCAAACGGTGAAACGCTTTTCGATTCGCCGCTGGTTCCTGACCACTCGATCTTGCCGGTTGACCCGTCGAGCGATGTGCCTGCGGGCTACACCGAGTCGCAACGCAACCAGCCGAACGGTTTCGTTGGTGAGCTAGACATCATGGATACCTGGGCGACATCTTCGCTCACGCCACAACTTGCCGGCGGCTGGATTGCCGACCCTGAGCTTTTTGACAAGGTATTCCCTTACGACCTTCGCCCGCAGGGTCAAGACATTATTCGCACCTGGTTGTTCTCAACCCTTCTTCGCAGTGAACAAGAAGAAGGCAAATTGCCTTGGAAGAACGCTGCGATCTCTGGCTGGATTCTCGACCCGGATCGTAAGAAGATGTCGAAGTCGAAGGGCAACGTCGTTACACCTAGCGACATGCTCGAAGAACATGGCAGCGATGCGGTTCGCTACTGGGCAGCTTCTGCTCGACTCGGAACCGACGCGGCTTTCGACACAGGTCAGATGAAAATCGGCCGCAGACTTGCGATCAAACTTTTGAACGCCGCCAAGTTCGCTCTCTCTTTTGAGGTTCCTGCCGGTCACACAGAAGTTACCGAAGCCATCGATCAGGCCATGCTGCTTTCGCTAGCCGATGTGGTTCGCGAGGCAACCCGAGCATTCGAAAACTACGACCACACCAAGTCGCTCGAACTCACCGAGAAGTTCTTCTGGAACTTCACCGACGACTACCTCGAACTAGTTAAGGAGCGCGCCTACGGACAGGCCGAGGCTAGCCCGGCCGCTCAGGCTTCGGCAGCCATCGCACTTCGCCAAGCGCTGCACACGATGTTGCGCCTGTTCGCCCCGTTCTTGCCTTTCGCAACCGAAGAGGTTTGGGGTTGGTGGCAGACCGAGGCTGGATCGATTCACCGCTCAACCTGGCCGACCGTCGAAGAGCTAACCGATGGCCTCGATGCCAGCAACCACGGGCTACTCGAGCTTGCCTCGACCGCTCTGATTGGCATTCGCAAGGCCAAGTCAGACGCCAAGGCCTCTATGAAGGCCGAGGTGCTCTCGGCAACCATGCAAGCTCCGGCGGCAGTGCTAACCAGCATCCGTGTCTTCGAAAGAGACCTCAAGGGCGTTGGGCGCATCGAAGATCTCGCCTATGCCGAGGCCGAAGATGTGGCTGTTGTCGACGTCGTTCTGAAGCCGGTCGAAGAGTCGTAAGTCAGTCGTAGGCTATTGCCTATGACTTTCAACGATGAAAACCCATTTGCCCACCGTTCGACTCTCGAATACGAACTTCCTGATTTCACGAGGATTCGCACCGAGCACTACCTGCCAGCGTTCTATGCCGGCTGCGAGCAGCACCTCGCCGAAGTAGACGCAATTCTCGAATCGGGTGAACCGACTTTCGAGAACACTCTCGTTGCACTCGAGCGCGCTGGAAAACTTCTCGAGCGCATGCTCGTGGTTTTCTACACCAAGTCATCGAGCGACACCGATGACGAAATCGACAAGATCGAAGAAGAGATTGCGCCAAAGCTAGCCGCGCACCAGGATGCGATTCAGCTGAACCCAGCTCTCTATGCACGAGTCGAAGAACTCTACAACAAGCGCGAATCGCTCGGCTTAGATGCCGAGAGCGACTGGCTGCTAGTTCGCTACTACGACGACTTTAGAAAGGCCGGCGCTCACCTGAGCGAAGCCGAGCGCAACAAGGCCATGGAGATTAACCAGCGCCTCGCCGAACTCGACACTAAATTCAGCCAGCAACTTCTTGCCGACACCAACGATCTCGGTGTTTTCGTTGACACAGCAGAAGAACTCGATGGCCTAACCGAAAATGAAATCGCAGCCGCGGCAGCTCTTGCAAAAGACAAGGGTCAAGAAGGCAAGTATTTCTTGGCGATGGTGAACTTCACAGGCAACCCGATGCTAGCATCGCTCACCAATCGTTCACTGCGCGAGAAGATCATGAAGAACTCGATGGTTAAGGGTGGTCGCAACGGGTCGAACGACAACCGCCCGATCTTGCTCGAGATGGCGAAACTTCGTGCAGAGAAGGCAAAGCTGTTCGGCTTCGATTCACACGCGCACTATGTGCTAACCGACCGCACCGCCAAAAACCCAGCAAACGTGCACGAGATGCTGCGCAAGATTGCCCCGGCGGCAAGGCGCAATGCCGAACTCGAAGCTAAGGATATCCAGGCAGCAATCAAGGCCTCCGGAGCCGACTTCGAAATGCAATCGTGGGACTGGGACCTCTACACCGAACAGGTTCGCGCCGAGAAGTACAACATCGACACCGAGCTGTTCAAGCCTTACTTCGAGCTCGAGCGCGTCTTGTTTGATGGCATTTTCTTTGCAGCAACCAAGCTGTTTGGAATTACATTCAAAGAGCGCAAAGACCTCGTCACCTACCACCCGGAGGCGCGCGCGTTCGAAGTTTTCGATGCCGACGGCAGCAAGCTGGCGCTATTTATCGCTGACTTCTTCACCCGCCCATCAAAGCGTGGTGGCGCATGGATGAACAGCTTCGTTGACCAGAGTCACCTACTCGGCCAACTACCGGTCGTGCTCAACAACTCCAACGTGGTCAAGCCACCGGCCGGCCAGCCAGCGCTGTTGAGCTTCGACTTCACCACCACGCTTTTCCACGAGTTTGGACACGCGCTGCACGGCATGCTTTCGAACGTGAAGTACCCGAGATTCTCGGGCACCAGCACCCCTCGTGACTTCGTCGAGTTTCCATCACAGGTAAACGAGATGTGGATGCTCTGGCCAGAAGTGGTTGAGAACTTTGCCAAGCATTACGAGACAGGCGAGCCGCTTCCGCAAGAGTGGATTGACAACCTAAAGCGCGCCGAGACCTTCAACCAGGGTCATGCGACTGTTGCCTACTTGGCAGCTTCTGTTATTGACCTCGCTTGGCACGAACTTGGACCAGACGAGATTCCAACCGACGTCGAAGCTTTCGAAGCGAAGGCACTGGCTAACTACGGTCTCGATTTCGACCTCGTGCCAACCCGTTATCGCTCAACCTACTTCTCGCACATCTTTGCGGGCGGATACTCGGCGGGCTACTACGGATACATCTGGTCTGAGGTTCTCGACGCCGACACGGTTGACTGGTTCAAGAACAACGGCGGTCTGACTCGCGAAAACGGTGACCACTTTAGAAACGAATTGTTGTCACGCGGCGGAACCCAAGACGCACTGCAGCTGTTCAGAAACTTCAGAGGCAAAGACGCATCGATTGAGCCGCTACTCAAGCGTCGCGGGCTTCTCTAGATTCGAAAAAGAAAACCGTCGCCTGTTTAGGCGGCGGTTTTCTTGCGTCTGGCCAACCAAAGCCAAACGACAACGCCGGCAACCAGCGCCCAGAATGCCGGGCCAATCGAGTATGCCGTGAAGCCAGAAGATGCGACCAAAAATGCAAGAACAGCGGGCAGGCGAAGCTCGGGGTCTTCGACAATTGATGAAAGCGCGCCGATCATGGTTGAGAACAGCGCTAACCCGGCGGCCGCAAGAATAATTTCGCGTGGCGCCTGAATAACGAACGAAATCGAAGCACCTGCGGTTAGCGCGAGCAAGAGGTAAACAACTCCCCCACTTACCGATGCGATCCAGCGCTTGCCGGCATCTCTGTGCGCTTGTTCATTTGCATTTAGCGCGGCGGTGATCGCGGCGAGATTGGTTACGAAGCCTCCGAAGAAGTTGACCAAGAACGAACCGATTCCGGTTGCCAACATAACCGACCGAAACGGCACCTCGAAACCATAGCTCTTCATGATCGCAATCCCAGGGATGTTCTGGCTCGCCATGGTCACCAGGTAAAGCGGAATTCCGATTGAAATAATCGCGACAAGTGAAAACTGCGGGGCAACCAATTCGGCGGCCGGCAGGATATCTTCGACGGCAATTGCGATGTTCAGTTCGATAGCCGTGAGCCCAAACAACACGATCATGGCGATTGGCGTTGCCCATACCTGCGCAAGTTTGTAGAGCACCAACCAGACCACAATCGCAGGGATGACGACGAGAGGATACTCGCCCGCAGCACTGAACGGCGCAATGCAGAAGCTGAAGATAACTCCGGCGAGCATGGCGCTGGCAATCGGCTTGGGTATCGAGGTAACGAGCTTTCCAAGCGCTGGCCAAAGGCCGGTAAGCGCGATCAGAACCGAAGCAACTATGAACGCGCCAACCGCGGTTTCGAAACCGAACCCGAGCCCGCCGGCTGAAACCAGAAGTGCGGCGCCGGGAGTGCTCCAAACGATGCTGATTGGCATCTTGTAACGCCAACTCAACACGATTGAAAGCGTTCCGTAGAGCAATAGCATCATGAAAACTACAGAGACGATTTGTGACTGCGTTGCGCCGAGTGCCGAAAGGGCCGCTAAAACAACGCCGGTGCTTGCTGCCTGACCGGTTATTGAGGCCACGGTTCCAGCTAGAATAGGCGCTCTTAGTTGAAGCCCGCTAGCCATTTAGTGAACGCCTAGGCAGATTTTTCTTGGCGGCTGCTCTTGAACGGAAGAATCGCAGGAGCCGCTTTGGTTTCAACCACTTCGCGAGTGATTCGAACGATTCCCTGCACTGGGCTACCAGGAATTTCATACATGATTGGTCCGAGAATTTCTTCCATGATTGCACGAAGACCTCGTGCACCAGTTTCGCGTGCCACTGCCATATCTGAAATTGATTCGAGAGCGTCGGTGTCAAACTCGAGCTCGAAGCCGTCTAGCTCAAACATGCGCTGGTACTGCTTGGTTAGCGCGTTCTTTGGAACGGTGAGGATTTCCATAAGCGCACTGCGATCGAGTTCTTTCACTGTCGCGATGACAGGCAAGCGGCCGATGAACTCTGGAATCAAACCGAACTTGCGCAGATCTTCTGGCTGAACCTCTGAGAAGATTTCGGCGGCGTCACCCTTTGCAAAAATCGGTGAGCCGAAACCAATTCCCTTTTTGCCCGAGCGAGCAGAAATGATTTCTTCAAGCCCGGCAAATGCTCCGGCAACAATAAACAAGACATTTGTGGTGTCTAGCTGAATGAACTCTTGCTGCGGGTGTTTGCGCCCACCCTGCGGAGGAATCGAGGCAACTGTGCCTTCGAGAATCTTTAGCAGTGCCTGCTGAACACCTTCGCCAGAAACGTCTCGGGTAATAGAAGGGTTCTCTGCTTTACGTGAAATCTTGTCGATTTCATCGATGTAAATGATGCCGTTCTCTGCGCGCTTTACATCGCCGTCGGCTGCCTGAAGCAACTTCAGCAAAATGTTCTCAACGTCTTCGCCGACATAGCCGGCCTCGGTTAGTGCTGTCGCATCTGCAACCGCGAAAGGAACGTTTAAGCGCTTGGCCAGGGTCTGAGCCAAATAGGTCTTACCGCAACCGGTCGGTCCAATCATCAGAATGTTCGACTTGGCAATTTCAATTTCGTCGTGCGCTTTGCCAGCGCTGGTTAGGGTGCCACGCGAGCGAATTCGCTTGTAGTGGTTGTAAACGGCAACAGAGAGGGCCTTCTTAGCCTGGTCTTGGCCGATCACGTATTCGTCTAGAAAACCCTTGATCTCGCGTGGCTTTGGAAGGTCAATCTCGTCGACCTGCTTTGGAGCTTGGCCGAGTTCTTCTTCGACAATCTCGACACAGAGGGCGATGCACTCGTCACAAATGAATACGCCTGGGCCAGCAATCAGCTTGCGCACCTGCTTCTGCATCTTTC
This sequence comes from Micrococcales bacterium, assembly GCA_041303785.1. Lineage (GTDB taxonomy): Bacteria > Actinomycetota > Actinomycetes > Actinomycetales > Microbacteriaceae > Rhodoluna. The sequence continues at coordinate 3,924 of JBFYOO010000008.1, read as the reverse complement.
CGCAGAAAGAACACTTGAGCAGGTCGCTCGATTCGCCCAGTTTGGTCATGAGAAAACTCTAACCGCGCAAAGCAATAAAGCGGGGCAAGTTAGCCCCGCTTTCTCGCTTGTTTGCCTCTTATTACGCGTTTTTGCGCGAACCTAGAACCTGATCAATCAGACCGTATTCGAGCGCTTCAGGAGCAGTCAAAATCTTGTCACGATCGATATCGCGGTTAACTTCGGCGACGGTCTTCTTTGAGTGCTTCGAAAGTGTCTCTTCTAGCCAGGTGCGCAAACGTAGCATCTCTTTGGCCATGATTTCGATGTCAGATGCCTGACCCGGACCACCACCCGAAGAAGGCTGGTGAATCATAATGCTGGCGTTTGGCAGTGCCAAACGTTTTCCTGGAGCACCGGCAGCTAGCAACACGGCAGCGGCGGATGCAGCCTGACCTAGGCAAACTGTCGAAACCTGCGGGCGAATGTATTGCATGGTGTCGTAAATCGCGGTCATCGCCGAAAACGAACCACCGGGTGAGTTGATGTACATGGTGATGTCGCGATCTGGGTCTTGCGACTCAAGCACCAAAAGCTGAGCCATGATGTCGTCGGCAGAAGCGTCGTCAACCTGAACACCCAAAAAGATAATGCGGTCTTCAAACAGCTTGTTGTAAGGGTTCTGTTCGCGGTAACCGTAAGAGGTGCGCTCGGTGAAGCTCGGAAGAATGTAACGAGACTCTGGTGAGATGAATTTGTCTTGCATGGTCTCTCCTAGTTGGTTCCGATGCCGGTTGCCGAACCAGCAAATTCACGGATGTGATCGATGAAGCCATACTCGAGAGCTTCCTGAGCGGTGAACCAGCGGTCGCGATCTCCGTCGCGCTCAATCTGCTCAACAGTCTTACCAGTCTGCGCTGCTGTTAGTGAGGCAAGCTGACGCTTCATCGACATGATGAGCTCGGCCTGAGTCTGAACGTCTGAGGTTGTTCCACCGAAACCACCGTGTGGCTGGTGCAAGAGAACGCGAGTGTTCGGGGTTGCATAGCGCTTGCCCTTGGTTCCAGATGAAAGCAAGAACTGACCCATCGATGCGCACATGCCGATGCCGACAGTAACTATGTCGTTTGGCACATACTGCATGGTGTCGTAGATCGCCATGCCGGCTGTGATTGAACCACCCGGTGAGTTGATGTATAAGAAGATGTCTTTGGTTGAGTCTTCAGCCGCGAGCAACAGAATCTTTGCGCAAATCTCGTTTGCCATGTCGTCGCGAACTTCGCTGCCGAGCCAAATGATGCGCTCGCGCTGAAGGCGCTCGAATGTGCTGTGACGCTCGAACATTCCTGGGGTTAGGTGATCAGCCATTTCTTCCTCATTTCAATGCACTCAGACTGCTATCTGTCGAGGTGCCCCATAAGGCTAACTGCCAAGCATCAAAATGCTTGGCAGTGTTCGCCATCGGCTTATCCCGACGAAATAGAGCTATTAGTTGTGGTCGTGACCCGCGTGGTCGTCGGCCATAGGGGCGTCAGAGTTGGTGAAGGTCGAGATGTCGACCTTGCCTTTGCTGTCGCTTACCTCGGTGGTCTCAAGAACAAGCGACAGAGCCTTGCGGCGAGCCACCTCGGCCACGAAAGAAGGAACCTGGCCGTTCTGGTCGATAATCTTGATGAATTCGTTTGGGTCCATGCCGTAAGACTGCGAAGCCTGAATCAGGTACTGCATCAGTTCCTGCTCGTTGACCTTTACGTTCTCGGCGAGAGCAATCTCGTCAAGAATCATCTGAACCTTGAACGACTTCTCGCTCTGGCCAGTAACTTCGGCACGGTGCTCTTTGTCTTCTAGACGGCCTTCGCCCTCGAGGTGACGGTTCACATCGGCCTCAACCAATTCGTCTGAGACTGCTACGGCAATCTTCTCGACTAGCAAATCGGTTAGCTTGTCGCGTGCCTCTAGACCCTGGCTGTAAACCTTTGATTCCCTTAGCTGCTTCTCGATGTCGTCTTTGAGTTCTTTAAGAGTGTCGAACTCAGAAGCCATCTGTGCAAATGCGTCATCGGCCTTCGGAAGCTCGCGCTCCTTGACAGCGGTCAGGGTGACCGAAATCTCAGACTCTTCGCCGGCCTTATCGCCACCGACAAGCTTCGACTTGAAAGTTGTGCTTTCGCCCGCGGTAAGTGTGTCAAGCGCTTCGTCGATTCCATCGAGCAAGTTGCCCGAACCGACTTCGTAAGAAATGCCCTGAGCCTCATCGATTACTTTTCCACCGATAGACGCTGCCAGATCAATTGTGGTGAAGTCGCCCTTCTTAGCAGGGCGGTCGACAGTCTTGAGCGTTCCGAAGCGTGAGCGAAGTGTGTCGAGCTCTGCGTCAACCTCTTTTGCCTCGACCTTGATGTCAGCAACTTTTACCTTGAGGTTCTTGTAGTCGATGAGCTTGATCTCTGGACGAACCTCGACCTCGATCTCAACCACGAGGTCGCCATCCCAGGTGTTCTCATCTGGGGTCTTCTTGATGTCTGCCTTTGGCTGACCAAGAACGCGAAGATTGTTTTGCTCGACTGCCTCGCGGTAGATGCGATCGAGTCCGTCGTTGATTGCGTGCGCCATGATGGCAGGCTTTCCAACGCGCTTTTCAAGGATGGCTGGCGGCACCTTGCCCTTGCGGAAACCAGGAATGCTGACCTCTTGAGCGATGTGCTCGTACGCGTGGTCGAGACTTGGCTTCATGTCGACAGGGTTGGCTTCGATTACGAGCTTTACGCGGGTTGGTTTGATGCGTTCAACGGTGGTTTTCATGAACCTTCTCCTGAAAAAGGCCCGCGACGCATCGCAAGCTGGGTTTTATTCGAATCACTTAAACAACAGTGGTCGGGATGACAGGATTTGAACCTGCAACCCCCTGTACCCAAAACAGGTGCTCTACCAAGTTGAGCCACATCCCGGAGGTTCGCTCTACATCGAGCAGACAACTTTGTTATCTTATCCCATAGAATGGTCAGGTTGCCGAGTTTTTATCGGCTGACTTCGCGGATGTAGCTTAATGGTAGAGCCTCGGTCTTCCAAACCGATGACGCGGGTTCGATTCCCGTCATCCGCTCCAATCAAAAGGCGGTCTTTGAGACCGCTTTTCTGCGTTAACGCTGGCATTGAGGGCACCAGTAAAGCTTGCGCCCAGCCATCATCTCTAAATTGATTGAACACCAGCAAACGCGACATGGTTCACCATTTCGCTTGTAAACGTAGTTTCTGTCGGCCTTGCTCGGTCTCTTAGTGAACAACTCGTCTCGCGTGATCATAAAAGAGGTCTTGACCCCCACTTTCATGAGTTTGACCGAATCGTCCCATAGTGCTTCAACGCGATCTGGCCTGAGTTGATTGCCAGGCGTGTGCGGCTCAAGGCCCGCACGAAAAAGTAATTCGGCGCGATAAACGTTGCCGATGCCGGCCACTACATCCTGATTCATCAACAATTGGCCGATCGAGATTTTCGAAGCGAGCACCTTCTCGACGAATCGCTGTTTTTGTTTGCCGCGTGGGTCTGGGTTAAGCGGATCAGGGCCGAGGCGCTTCTCGACTTTAGCGACCTCACTGTTATCGGCTACCTCGCAGACAGTTGGGCCACGCAATTCAAAGATTGCCTTTGTCGATCGAAACCGTGCTCGAACCTCGCCGGTGACTTCAGGAAACCCCTCGGGCGAATACATGCGCCACTTGCCATAGATACCCAGATGAATTCTCAGGGTGAGATGGTTGTCGAACTCGAGAAATAGTTGCTTGCCGATTGCTCGAGCGCGGGTCATGGTTCGACCCGAAATCAGTTTTGCGTCTTGGCTAAATCTGCCCTGAGGCGAATCAACGAATACTGCCTCGCCAACAAAGAGACGAGTGAAGTCGTTCGCGTTTCGATGAACGGTATGACCCTCAGGCAATTACGAGACT
>JBFYOO010000007.1:0-7928 GCA_041303785.1 Micrococcales bacterium | reverse complement strand
TGCCGCTTTTGATGGGTCTTGGCCCTGGCGATGTTGTGGTTCAGCCAAAGGTTGCCTACACCGCCTATGTGGTCGGTGCAGCTATGTGCGGCGCTGAGATCGTTAGCGAAGACGACCCAGCACTTTGGCCAGCGAACGCAAAACTGATTTGGATTAACTCACCCGGCAACCCCGATGGTCGCGTTCTATCGGTAGAGCAGATGAAAACCGCGGTTGATCGTGCTCGCGAACTTGGCGCGCTGCTGGCCAGTGATGAATGCTACGCCGAACTTGGCTGGGATGAGTGGGCCGATAAGTTAATTCCGTCTGTGCTTGACCCGCGAGTCTGCGGCGGTTCGCACGAGGGGGTGCTTGCCGTTTATTCGCTTAGCAAGCAATCAAACCTCGCAGGATATCGTGCCGCCTTTGCCGTTGGTGAGGCGAGCCTGATAAAGGCTCTGGTCAATTTGCGCATGCACTCGGGTCTGAACAGCCCGGCGCCCATGCAGCGAGTCATGGCCGTCGCGCTCGCGGATTACGAGCACGTGGCCGTTGCCCGAGAGCTCTACCGTGAGCGTCGCGAAGTTCTTTTGTCGGCCGTGCGTGACTATGGCTTCGAACTTAGCGATAGCGAGGCCGGTCTCTACCTGTGGGCGACCCTCGGTGAAGATTGCTGGGCGACGGTAGATCGAATGGCCGACCTCGGAATCGTGGTTGTGCCGGGCATTTTCTATGGCGAGTTCAGCACCAAGCACGTTCGCTTTTCACTCACCGCGACCGATGCAGACATCGCTGAGGCTGCCAAGCGTTTGCGCGATGCCATAGGCTTAAGAAGCCTTTAGGCCCCAAGGAGAATCATTGACCGAGCCAGTTTCAACCGACACCGCGACGATTAGCGTTGCTGGGGTAACCGCCGAATTTCCGATTGTGCCTGCAACCGACGGCCATTCGGCTATCGACATCACCAAGCTCGGTTCGCTAACCGGCCTCAACACCCTTGACCACGGATTCGCCAACACCGCAGCAACCAGATCTGCCATCACCTACATCGATGGAGACAAGGGAATTCTGCGTTACCGCGGTTACCCGATTGAACAGCTCGCAGCTAAGAAAAGCTTCACCGAAGTTGCCTACCTGCTCATTTACGGTGAGTTGCCAAGCAAAAGCGATGCCGAAAATTTCGAAGATAACATCAGTCGCCACACGCTTCTGCATGAAGACTTGAAAAACCTCTTTCACGCAATGCCGGTGAATGCGCACCCGATGTCGGTTCTTTCAGCAGGTGTGTCAGCGCTATCGACTTTCTACCAGGATTCACTGAACCCACACGATGAAGCGCAGGTCGAACTTTCGACAATTCGTTTGCTGGCCAAATTGCCGGTGCTAACCGCTTACGCACACAAAAACTCGATGGGGCAGGCGTTGCTCTACCCAGACAACTCGCTTGGCTATGTAGAGAACTTCTTGCGTTTGTCTTTCGGCAACATGGCAGAGAGTTATGTGCAGAACCCGATTGTTACCAAGGCTCTCGACACGTTGTTTACCTTGCACGCAGACCACGAGCAGAACGCATCGACCTCGACAGTTCGCATGGTTGGTTCGACTCAGGCCAACCTGTTCGCCTCAGTCTCGGCAGGCATCAACGCTCTATTTGGCCCACTGCACGGTGGTGCAAACCAGGCTGTCGTCGACATGCTCAAGCACATCCGTGATTCGGGTGAAAGTGTTGAGCGTTATGTCGAGCGCGTGAAAAACAAAGAAGATGGCATTCGCCTAATGGGCTTCGGGCACCGCGTCTACAAGAGCTTCGACCCGAGAGCCAAGATTATTAAGGCAACTACCGATTCTGTTCTGCACGACCTTGGCATAGACGACCCTCTGCTAGACATCGCCAAGCAGCTAGAGGCAGCAGCACTTTCAGACTCTTACTTCGTCGAGCGCAAGCTATACCCGAACGTCGATTTCTACAGCGGCGTCATTTACAAGGCAATCGGTTTTCCGGCGCACATGTTTACCCCGCTATTTGCAATTGGTCGTTTGCCTGGCTGGATTGCGCACTGGCGCGAAATGATGCACGACAGCAGCACCAAGATTGGTCGCCCGCAGCAGGTCTATGTTGGCCCGCAAGAGCGCAACGTCTAACTAAGCCTGGTTTATCTAAAGCTTGTTCAGCCAGAAGACTTCGGTATCGCCGTAGTTCTTCGACTCTTCTAGCGCGTAGCCATCAACAACGGCAAACGGTTCTGATCTGCTCGAACGTTCGACAATCACTGTTGCCTCTGCAGTCAGTCGCGGCAGAAGTGCGCCGAGGTTCTCTTCGATTTCTTCATTAGAAATCTCGTATGGCGGGTCTATAAAGACCAGGTCGAACTCGTGAGTCGACGAAGTCAAATAGCTCGCAACGGCCTTGTTGACGACCTTGGTCTCTACTTCGATATCTTGCTTGGCAAGTGACTTTTGAATCAGCGCGGCATTCTGAATGCAAACCGCCGCCGCCTTGCCGTCGCGCTCTACCAATAGGGCGGCAACTGCACCCCGGCTGATTGCCTCGAGGGCAAGTGCGCCTGTGCCCGCATAGAGGTCGAGAACAACCGCACCAGTGAGTTTGTCGCGAGCCTCGAGTCTGCTGAAGATGCTCTCGCGAATGCGGTCGCTTGTAGGTCTTGTGCTTTTGGCCGGCGATGCCAGTCGAAGACTGCCCGCGTATCCGCCGATTATCCGTGTCATTTGTCGCCAAGCCTAACCTGTCGGCGAAGATTGAACCATGTTGCTGCCGAATGACTCGCTAACCGCGTTGCTCGGCGATCGCACGTCTAAAGCGTTTGCGAAGCATCTTGGGCTCAAGACGGTCAGCGACTTGCTGCAGCACTTTCCGCGCCGCTATTCGTCTCGTGGCGAGCTCACTCCGATTGCCGAGATTCCAATTGGCGAGGCGGTCACGGTTGTGGCCGATGTCGTCGATGTTCGCGAGCGCTATATGCGCGGCAAGTCAGGAAACATTCTCGAGGTGCGCATAACCGACGGCGAAGGTTTTCTATCGGCCACCTTCTTCAACCAGGCCTGGCGAGCAAAAGAACTCAAGCCCGGTTCGCGCGGATTATTCGCTGGCAAAATATCGAGTTACCAGGGCAAACTGCAACTTAGTCACCCCGACTACGAACTCTTTGCAGAAGACATCGACGAAGCCGATGCAAAGCGCTGGGCCGAATTGCCGATTCCGATTTATCCGGCGTCTTCAAAAGTCACCACCTGGATGATTGGTCGCGCGATCGGGGTCTTGCTCGATGTCTTGCCGTCGATCGCCGAAGAGCTGCCAACCGAAGTCGTTAATTCGAATGATTTGCTTTCGCTCGATGAGGCAATTCGTTTTATTCATCGCCCTGAAAATCATCACCAGTGGCAAACGGCGCGTGACACTCTTCGCTTTCACGAGGCCTTCTTGCTGCAGTCAACTTTGCTCAAGCGAAGAAGCGAAAACGCAACCATCACCACCACGCCGCGAGTCGCGGGCGATTTGCTTGCCGGTTTCGATGCCAAGCTGCCTTTCAAATTGACGGCCGGGCAGGTTTCAATTGGCAACGAGTTGCTCGAAGATCTTGGCCAAGAACACCCGATGCATCGCATGCTTCAGGGCGAAGTTGGCTCGGGCAAAACCCTGGTTGCGGTGAGGGCAATGCTCGCGGTTGCGCAAAGCGGCGGTCAGTCTGCGCTGTTGGCACCAACCGAGGTCTTGGCTGCTCAGCATATGCGTTCGATCAGAAACACGCTTGGCGACGAGTTGGCTGACCAGCTTGGGCTAACCCTGCTCACCGGCCAGCTGGGCACCGCTCAGCACAAGCGTGCGCTTTTGCAAATCGTTAGTGGCAAGGCCCAGATAGTCGTGGGCACGCACGCGCTGATTTCGTCGAAGGTCGAATTCTTCGACCTCGGTTTAGTGGTCATCGATGAGCAGCACCGCTTCGGTGTTGAACAGCGCGAGGCTTTGCGGCTCAAGGGCAAGAAGCCGCCACACGTGCTGACCATGACGGCTACTCCGATTCCGCGCACGCTTGCCGTCAGCGTTTTTGGCGATCTAGATATCTCAACTCTCACCGAGTTGCCGGCTGGCCGCCAACCAATCAGCACCTACGTGGTTCAGCAATCACAGGCTGCGTTGGTTGCTCGCACCTGGGCGCGCATCGCAGAAGAGGTTGCTAACGGGCGCCAAGCATTCGTGGTTTGTTCGCGCATCGATGAAAGCGAGACGGTTAGCGAAGAAGAAGTTGCGCTTGAGGCAGAAAGCGACGAGCTCGAGCTCACCGAGAAGCGGCCACCACTCGCAACGGTGGTTGGCATGACGGCTGCGCTTCAAGAGGTTGAAGTGCTCAAAGGCCTGCGCATCGAAATGCTGCACGGGCGAATGACGAGCGAAGAAAAAGACGACGTGATGAATCGTTTTGCCGGTCGCGAGATTGATGTCTTGATTTCGACAACCGTTATTGAGGTCGGTGTTGACGTTCCAAACGCAACGGTCATGGCGGTTATCGACGCAGATCGTTTTGGCATTAGCCAGCTGCACCAGTTGCGCGGTCGAGTGGGTCGCGGCGGCAACGCCGGTCTTTGTCTTTTGCTTACCGCGGCTGAGCCGGGCAGCATTGCACTCGAACGTGTGAATGCGGTTGCGTCAACTCTCGACGGATTCAAACTGAGCGAAATCGATCTCGAATTGCGTCGCGAGGGTGACGTTCTCGGAGCCAGCCAGTCGGGCGGCCGTAGCAGTCTCAAGTTGCTGCGAGTCATTCGCGACGCAGAACTCATCCAAGAGGCAAGAAGGCAAGCCGAGCAGATTTTGAATGCCGACCCGACCCTCGAGAAAAATCCGCAGTTGGCCGCCGCTCTGGCTCAGCTCGAAGAATCTGCCCAAGACAACCTCAGTAAAAACTAATAGCCTTATAGCATGAAGAAAATCGCCGTTTATCCGGGCAGTTTTGACCCGGTTACCTTCGGGCACCTAGACATTGCGGCTCGTGCCGCCGCTCTGGTTGACGAGCTTCACATAGTCGTCGTGCACAATCCGGCCAAGAAGCCGTTCTTCACAAGCGATGAGCGCGTTGCCCACATTCGCGCCAGTTTCACCGAGGCCGCGCGCTTCGGCAAGGCTTTTCCGACCAGCACCAAGCTTGTGGTCGCCACGCTCGACAAGGGCCTTCTCGTTGACTACTGCCGCGAGGTAGGTGCCACCGTGCTGATCAAGGGTGTTCGCAACAACGCCGACCTCGAGTATGAGTTGCCGATGGCCAGGGTCAACCGCGACCTAGCCTCGGTCGAAACCATCTTCCTGCCCGCCGATCCGGGCCAGGGCTTCGTCTCAAGCAGTCTGGTCAAGCAGGTTGCCGAACTGGGCGGCTCTGTCGACACCTACGTTCCAGCAGCGGTTGTAAAGGCGCTCAAGGCCGCAACCGAGCAAGCCAAGGGCTAATCATGGCCAGTCAGTCGGTTTTTGAGCTATCGGTGCACGATTTGATGCACAAACCTGGGCACATGCGCGAGTTGAAGCTCGATATCACCATTCCGGCGGCTCTAGGCAACGCTGTAACCGCTATTCCAGCCGGCGAGATCATCGACCTAGATCTGCGTCTCGAGTCTGTTCACGAGGGCATTTTGGTGACCGGCGAGGTATTTGGCGACGCCGCGGGTGAGTGCAGCCGCTGTCTAGAACCCCTGACGGTTGCCGTCGAGGTAGATTTTCAGGAGCTTTTCGCCTATTCTTTAAGCAGCGAGGATGACTTTGCTGTTCAAGAAGAGAAAATCGATCTTGAGCAGGCAATCCTCGATGCGGTGGTTCTAAACCTCCCTTTCAAACCAATTTGCAATGAGACTTGTCTCGGCTTGTGCGCTAGTTGTGGTGAACGGATGGCTGACGACCCCCACCACGTGCACGAAGCTGAGATTGATTCTCGGTGGAGTGAACTGAAAAAGCTTAAGGAAGATTGAAATGCCAGTACCTAAAAGACGCCTCAGCCGCAGCCGCACTCGTTCGCGCCGCTCGCAGTGGAAGGCAGCACCTATTGCCTTGGTGAAGACCATCGAAAACGGCAAGGTTGTTTACAGCCTTCCTCACCGTGCAAAGGTAGTCACTGACTCAACCGGCGCAGCTCTATTCATGGAGTACAAGGGCCGCAAGGTCGCCGACGCTTAATTCTTTTGAGTCGGGCGAATAAAGCGAAGCGATGAAACTCGATGCACTGAGTGAAAAACTCGGAGTAGAGATAAATCGCGAATTGCTAAAACTCGCACTGACTCACCGCTCGTACTCATACGAGCACGGCAACATACCCAACAACGAACGCCTCGAATTTCTAGGCGACTCGGTGTTGGGTTTTGTCGTTACTAGCCACATTTATGAAACCCTCACCAATCTTCCTGAGGGTGAGATGACCAAAGTTAAGAACGCCGTAGTTTCTGCACGCGCGCTCGCGGTGGTTGCCGCAGAACTTTCGCTCGGCGAATACCTCTTGCTGGGCAAGGGTGAACTTGCAACCGATGGTCGCAACAAACCAAATCTTCTAGCAGATGCGTTCGAGGCGATTCTCGGTGCCGCATACATGTCGAACGGTTTCGACTCGGCGCGAGCTTTGGTCGAGAAGTTCGTGTTTCCGCTGCTCGACAACCCCGATGAAATTCGAGCCAACTCTGACCCAAAGACTACGTTGCAAGAGCGCATCCAGGCGTTGGGTCGTGGAACACCGAACTACAAGACCCGCTTCGAAGGGCCAGATCACAACCGCGACTATTTCTCGACCCTCTATGTCAACGGCGAAGAGATTAGCCACGGCGAAGGCCGCACAAAGAAAAATGCAGAGACAGCTGCGGCCGTGAAAGCGCTCGAGATTTTGGTTGACGCCTTGCCGGTCGTTAAGAAAAAGAGAAAGCGCCGCTAGTGCCCGAACTGCCAGAGGTAGAAACTGTTCGCGCTGGTCTGGCACCGGCACTAACCAACAGTCGGGTTTTGCAGATTGAGATTCTCGACGAACGCAGCCTCAAGCGTCACCAAGCTGGCCCTGCCGATTTTGTCGCAACTTTGACCGATGCGAAAATTCTCGCGGTGGTTCGTCGTGGCAAATTTCTTTGGATGCCACTCGAGTTACCGGCGTCTGCTGGCCAAGAATCAAAACGACTCGCGCTGGTCGGCCACCTTGGAATGAGTGGGCAGATGTTTTTGAGAAAACCAACCGATGCGCCCGACAACCTCACGCGAGTCGTTGTCACCTTAGAAACCTCTCGCGCAAAGAAGGTTGAGTTTCGTTTCATAGATCAGAGAATTTTCGGCTCGCTCGCAATCGACGAGTTAGTCGAAACAGAAGACGGTCAACCGGGTGGTTATTCGCAAACCTCGTCGGCCGGCAAGTGGTGGCGTAATCTGATTCCTTCGACGGCCGCTCACATTGCCAGAGACCCACTCGACGAAGCGTTCGATGTCGAAAAGGTGCGTGCAAAGTTTGCTAAAAAGCGCAGCGGCATCAAAAGGGTGCTCTTAGATCAGCAGGTTCTCTCTGGGGTAGGCAACATCTATGCTGACGAAGCGCTCTGGGCGAGCAAGCTGCACTACGACCAGCCGGCCGACTCGCTGAGCCGAGCCACCTTCGACACGTTGATGGCCGAGGTTCGCCGCATTCTCGAGGCCGCGGTAGCCGAGGGCGGAACCTCGTTCGATGAGCAATATAAAAACGTGAACGGTGAGAGCGGCTATTTTGAGGTCTCGTTGAACGCCTACGGCATGACCGATCGACCCTGCAATCGCTGCGGTCGGGCCATCAAGCGAGATTCATGGATGAACCGTGGCTCGCACTTCTGCCCGAGCTGCCAAAAACTGCGCAAACGGGCCTAGCCGAAGGCATCCGTGCGGTTTGGAGCCGTCAAAAAAGGGTCGCTAAATAGGGTAATTTTGTCTAGTTGCGGTAGCAAAGCCG
>JBFYOO010000006.1:0-6650 GCA_041303785.1 Micrococcales bacterium | reverse complement strand
GTCACTACATTGACTTTTCTACTGAGCAAAAGGGTTCGGCGAGATACGAGAACTTTCTCAAGTGCCTCACAGAAGGCGCTCATCTCGTTGTCGGCTCCCGTTCGAGTCTCTACGCTCCGCTCCAGAATCTTGGCATCATCATTTGTTTCGACGACGGCGATCGAAATTTTCTAGACCAGCAGAGCCCTTACGCTCACGCGCGCGACATAGCTCTGCTGAGGCAGTCTGAAGAAAAATGCTCGCTGCTCTTTGTATCTCATTCAAGAAGCACTGACGTTCAGCGACTAGTTGATATTGGTTATGCAACCGAACAAACCGACCCATTTGTTGCGCCAAAATTAGCCTTTGACGAAACAACGGCCAGAGTCTCAACTCTGGCTTGGCAAACAATTAGAGAGTCGACAGAGACCGGAGTTGTTCTGGTTCAAGTGGGTTCTAAGGGCGTGGCACGCACGGCCTACTGCAGTGATTGTTCTAAGCGTGCTCTCTGCACTCGCTGCAACGGCCCAATTTGGATAGACGCAACCTCGACCCCACGCTGCCGCTGGTGCAACGCGCAAAACCTCGCATTCAAGTGTGACGACTGCGGTAGCGCTAAATTCCGCCAAGGCTCAGGGGGAGCAACCCGCACAATCGCCGAGTTTGGCGCCGCTTTTCCAGGATTACAACTAGTCGAGTCAACAGGAGATAAACCGCTGCTAACGGTTGAGGGGAAAAGAAAGATCGTTGTCTCGACGCCAGGTGCGGAACCTCATGCGACTGACGGTTACAGCGCTGTCGTCATCCTTGATGCCAAACAGTCACTGAACCGAGATTCTCTTCGTGCATCAGAAGATGCCGTCAGACAGTGGAGCAATGCCATAGCCAAACTCGTTCCCGATGGACGGGCAGTAATCGTTGGGATACCCAGCAAGTTGGGTCAACGCCTGGCATTGTGGCAGCAGGTTGAAATTGCGCGCGATGAGCTTGAAAATCGTCGCGATCTGGACTTTCCTCCTCATCTTCGTCTCGGATCGGTCGAGGGGCCAATAGACGCTATCTCTGACATCGTGTCGAGCGTCAAAATCAAAGAAGTTCAAGCGCTTGGCCCGATTTCGGTGCTCTCGCGAACGGGCGAAGAACAGCAACGCTTGATCTTGAAGTATCCCTATGCATCAGGACACGAACTTGCACTGACTCTGAAGGCCGCACAGTTGAGATTCACATCAGGCATGACTAAGACGAATGCTGCCGGCAGAGTGAGTCGAGCTGTTCGCGTCAGAATGGATGACCCCGAAGTAATCTAGGGTCAGAGGTGCATCTTGAAAATTGTTTTTGCCGGAACGACAGAAAACGCTGTCGATGTGCTTCGCTATCTAACCGAGGTAGCAAATCACGAGATAGTTGCAGTTCTAACAAGAGAAGATGCCTTGGTTGGCAGAAAGAAGCTGCTCACACCGTCTGCAGTAGCTCAATATGCCGAAGGTAAGAACCTTAATGTCCTTCGAGTTAATCGCGTGAGTGACGACGTCAACGAGCAGCTATCGCAACTAGGGGCAGACTTGGGTGTTGTCGTAGCCTATGGCGCGCTACTAAAACAGGCAACTCTGAATCTTCCACGGCACGGTTGGATAAACATCCACTACAGCCTTCTTCCGAAGCTTCGCGGTGCAGCACCAGTTCAATGGGCGCTAATCAACGGCGATCGCGAGTCGGGCGTGACAATCTTTCAACTAGACGAGGGCATGGATACCGGCCCGATACACGCACAACTCAACACTGTGATTGAACCCACCGAAACCGCAGGGGAGTTGCTAGCGCGACTGACCTCCTTGGCAGTCACAATGCTTGACGAGGTATTGGCGAGAATTGCGGCTGGTTTCGACCAGCCCCAGCGACAATTAGGTGATTCCACATCTGCGCCAAAGTTGTCTAGGCGTGACTCCAGGATAGATTTCGAGAAGACAGCTCTCGAAATTGAAGGCCTCGTGCGAGGTTGCAACCCCGAACCGATGGCCTGGGCAGAGTTCGAAGGTGAAGCAGTAAGGATTTTGCGCGCAAGGGCGATTCAAGAGGCGGTTAGTGAACTTGCCGACGCTCCATCAGGAACCGTTCAGCGGATTGGAACTAGGATCTTTGTTCGTGCAGCGCAACAGACAATCCTTGAACTTCTGGATGTTCAGCCTGCTTCGAAGCGCGTAATGCCTGCAGCCGATTGGCACCGAGGGCTTTCTGGCACGGTGAAACTCAGTTGAGAAACGCCTTTAAACAGTCCGCAAGGTCGGTCGCCTTCGAGCTACTTCTCGCCGTAGACAAAGACGACACCTATGCGAATTTGCACTTGCCGAAACTGCTCTCGCAGGCAAAACTCGAAGACCGCGACGCGGCGCTAGCTCAGGAACTTGCCTTTGGGACCATTAGAAATCAACTTTTCTACGACAAGGTAATCGAGATCTGCGCGAAAAGAGATTCTGCTGAAGTTGAGTTGCGTTCGAAGCTCCTGCTGAGACTCGGCGCTCATCAATTGCTCTCAATGAGAGTTCCTAGTCACGCCGCTCTAAACGAAACCGTTGATCTAACAAAGTCGGTAGCCAGCCAAGGAGCGGTCGGTTTCGTAAACGGTGTGCTTCGTAGAATCTCGGAGAAGAGCATTGAACAGTGGAAAACCATAGTCCTCGAACGCGTCACAGACCCAATTGAGAGACTCTCGATCGAGTACTCGCATCCGACCTGGATTGTAAGGGCTCTTCAACAGGCACTGAGGGTCGACGGTCGAGCAGAGTCGCTTGAATCGCTGTTGCAAACAGACAACTTGGCGGCCGACGTAAACCTCGTGGCCCTGCCAGGCATGGCCACGGATGACCATACGCAAAACTTGAATGCCGGACTAGCCAGCCCAATAGGTTTCACCATGAATGGCGGAGACCCGGCAAAACTCGCTGCAATGCGAGACGGCTTTCTCAGAGTTCAAGATCAAGGTTCGCAACTCGCAGCACTCGCCTTGACGAATGCGACAGAGGTCTCTGCTGGCGAAAAGTGGCTCGACATGTGTGCCGGCCCAGGTGGAAAGGCAGCGCTTTTGGCTGCAATCGCAAAGACAGCGAATGCAAATCTAGAAACAAACGAAATTTCTGACCACCGGGCCAAGCTGGTTTCGCAGGCTCTTAGCAAGGTGGACCCATCCGTGCCCGTCTTCGTATCGGATGCAACGACCATCGGCCAAGACGCACCAGAGAGCTTTGATCGAATATTGCTTGATGCTCCGTGCACAGGCTTAGGCGCGCTGAGAAGAAGACCCGAGTCTCGCTGGCGCAAACAGCCGAAAGACGTTGCAGAGCTGGCTACCCTTCAACAGCAATTGATTGAAAGCGCTTGGTTGGCACTGAAACCTTCTGGAATTCTTGCCTATGTAACTTGCACTCCGCATTCCGGCGAGACGCTAGCGATCGTTGACTGGCTAGAGAAGCAACACCCAGGCCAAGTGAATCTTTTGAATGCCACCAAGGTTCTGAAGAGCCTGAACGCAAGTCTCGATTTAAACGAGAGCCGAAAGACCGTTCAGCTTTGGCCACACGTCAACGGCACGGATGCCATGTTTATTGCTCTGATTACTAAATCGGTAGGCTAGAAACATGACCGTTCGCATTTGCCCATCGATACTTTCGGCGGATTTTGCCAATTTCGAGTCTGAACTTTCAACCATCTCTGATAGCGATCTAATTCACGTCGATGTGATGGACAACCATTTTGTGCCCAATCTGACTTTTGGCCTCGGCACCGTCGAGCGCTTGCAGCAACTCTCACCGAAACCTCTAGACGTGCACCTCATGATTGATAACGTCGACAGATGGGCCGAGAAATACGCCGAACTCGGAGTTTTCTCGGTGACCTTTCACGCAGAAGCAACTGAGAATCCGGTCGCTCTAGCAAAAAGATTGCAAGCACTCGGGTCAAGGGCCGGGCTTGCACTCAAGCCGGCAACACCGGTTGACAAGTATGCCGATACCTTCGCTGCATTCGACCAGATTCTGATCATGACGGTCGAACCTGGTTTCGGGGGTCAAGCCCTAATCGAGCACACGCTAGATAAAGTGAAGCAGGCGAGGGGCGAAATCGACCAGCGTGGGCTTTCAGCCTGGCTTCAGGTTGATGGGGGAATCGACATGACGAATATCGCCCGAGCAGCAAACGCAGGAGCAGACACATTTGTCGCTGGCAGCGCCATTTTTAGGCACAACGATAGAAACGCACAAATTGCGCTCATGAGAGCGGCCGCGTCTAGTTCATGAAACCCTCTAAGACTCTGGTTGAAGTGCAAGAGCTTGCTTCAAAGTTTCGAATCATCCCACTCACTCACACACTTTTCAGTGGAAATGACACACCGCTTTCGATCTACGAGAAACTGACAGACGGCAGACCTGGCTCTTTTTTGCTCGAATCGGCCGATCAAGGCGTTTGGTCTCGCTATAGCTTTATCGGTGTCAACTCGAGGGGTACTCTCATTAAGCAGCGCGATGGCGTCTGTCGATGGATTTCCACTACAGGCGAATCGGCGTTTCCTGATTCGAGTAGCAAACTCGCCGATGGCGGTCTTGATTCAATCGAGTCGGTAATTGAGGCCTGGCCTTCGCACACGCAGTCCGACCTGCCACCGCTGACTTCTGGGCTCGTCGGCATGCTCGGTTGGAACATCATTCGCGAAATTGAAGACCTTCATGCTTCGAAACCCTCAGATTATGAGAGCCCAGATGTCTGTCTCAACATGGTTTCAGACATGGTTGTAGTCGATCACCTAAGCGGCAATTTGGTGTTGCTCGCCAACATTTTTATTGTCGACGAAGAGCCAGTTGAACTGGCATACGAATCTGCTTTGGCTCGACTTGTTGATTTGAAAAACAGATTGCTGCAGGCTGCCAAACCATTTCTTGCAGAGGTTGATTTCAGCGCCAAGGGGCAGATATCAAACCGTTCGGTTCGTGAAGATTTTCTTGCTTCTGTAGAGCAGGCCAAAGAGCATGTGAAGAGGGGCGATGTTTTTCAGGTTGTACTTTCGCAGCGCTTCGATCAGCAGTTAAACGCATCCCCGCTCGACTGCTATCGTCTCTTGAGATCAATCAACCCAAGCCCATACATGTATCTACTCAATCTCTCTGACGACTCTGGAGTGTTTTCAGTGGTTGGTTCTTCCCCGGAAGCTCTCGTCACGGTTTCCGATTCAGCTGTAACCATGCACCCCATCGCTGGATCGAGGCCGAGAGGTAAGACCACAGACGAAGATAACGCCCTCGCCGAGGGGCTTATCGAAGACGCTAAAGAGACAGCAGAGCACTTGATGCTAGTTGACCTGGCTCGCAACGACTTACTCAAGGTATGCACGCCAGCATCGGTTGAGGTGATTGAGTTCATGCAGATTCGGCGCTTCAGCCACATAATGCACTTGGTTTCAACAGTTGAAGGAAGACTCTCAGCCCAAAATTCGGTTGTCGACGTGTTTCGGGCAACTTTTCCGGCCGGCACGCTCAGCGGAGCGCCTAAACCCAAAGCCCTAGAGATCATCGAACGGCTAGAACCAACCAGCCGTGGAATCTTTGGTGGCGTGGTTGGATACTTCGATTTCGCTGGAAATGCCGACTTGGCCATTGCCATTAGAACCGCTTTCGTCAGAGATTCGATTGCCCACGTTCAAGCCGGGGCTGGCATTGTTCTCGACTCCGACCCTAACTCCGAGTTTGAAGAGACTGTCAACAAGGCGAGAGCAACCCTTACGGCAATCTCAGCAGCGAACGATATGCGAGTGATCAATGAGTAGGCCTAGAGTTTTAGCGATTTCACTAGCACCTCAGTTGCTGGCTCTAATTGTTCTGGCGCAACCTTGGTTCAAGGTTTCCATGCTGGTAGATGGGGCAAGTGTTGACCTTGGCGCATTCGACGGGGCAACTACATTTCCTGCGACATCGCCAATAGCTCTGCTCTCCTTGGCCGCATTGTCTGTCGTAGCTATCTCAGCTGGTAAGGCCAGAGTTGCAGCTATTGTGATTTTGATTGCGGCAAATTTGGCCGCACTACTTTTGATTGCCCCGATGATTCTGCAAAAGCAGATTTCTGCGCTCGACACCGAGTTAGACCGACTAACCGGTATTGCCAACACTCATGGTTTGTCTAACGTCACAGTGACAAGCAGCTCACTCGAGTATGTCTGGCTTGCATCTCTAGCAGTCACCGTGGCCCTTGGCATTTGGATGCTTAGGCTTTCGAAAGGTTGGAGCAACGAAGACAAGTCGTCTTCTTCTCGTGGTGATAGCGCAAAGCCACGAGGTTCGAGGGCAAAAAGCGAGTCGTCAATTGACCTCTGGGATAATCAGCGCGGTTAGAATTAGTTCGAAGAGAAAGGCTGACATGTCAGCAAATAACACCAATTTGGGCCACGGGGATTCAGTTGCAGCCTGGGTGACCGTTTCGGCAATAATGCTCGCTTCGGTCGTTGGCACGGCAGCAGTCTGGTTCGGCAGCGCTGCTCTCGCAATCGCCAGTGTCGTACTAACAGTAGGTGGCTTGGTTGCAGGCCTTTTGCTTAAGAAGGCCGGCTACGGCGTCGGTGGTAGTAAGAGCAAGAGCTCGCACTAGTGCTTGCTGGGCTTTACGCCGGCGCACTCGAAGATGCCGAACTGAGA
>JBFYOO010000005.1:0-8379 GCA_041303785.1 Micrococcales bacterium | reverse complement strand
TGGGATGAGTGCCTCGAAATCGCAAAGTCACAGACGCGCGAAGGTGCGCACCTGTTAGACGTCTGCGTTGACTACGTGGGCAGAGACGGCGTTCGCGACGCCCGCGAACTGGTGAGCCGACTGGCGACCGCAACGACGCTTCCGCTGGTGCTCGACTCGACCGAACCGGCGGTTATTGAGGCTGGGCTCGAGTGCCTGGGCGGTCGCGCGATGGTTAACTCGGTCAACTACGAGGATGGCGATGGACCAAACTCACGTTTTGCCAGAATCATGCCGCTGGTTCGCGAGCACGGCGCTGCCGTCGTGGCTCTAACTATTGACGAAGAGGGTCAGGCTCGAACCGCTCAAACTAAGTTTGAAATTGCTTCGAGGCTCATCAAAGACCTCACCGAAAACTGGGGAATGCGAGTTGTCGACATAACCGTTGACACACTGACTTTTCCAATCGCGACCGGGCAAGACGAAACCAGACGCGACGGCATCGAAACCATCGAAGCGATAAAACTTTTGAACCAGAAATTCCCGGGAGTTCAGACCACTCTCGGAATCTCAAACATATCTTTCGGGCTTTCGCCAGCAGCCAGACACGTTCTCAACTCAGTGTTTCTGCACGAGTGCATTCAGGTTGGTCTCACCTCGGCAATCGTGCACGCGGCGCGAATAATGCCGCTAAATCAAATCCCGAAAGAGCAACTCGACGCGGCACTAGAACTTATCTATGACAAGCGCGAATACGACGCAGAAGGCAACGTTAGCTATGACCCGCTAACCAATTACCTCGACGTTTTTTCAGGGGTAGACACCGCAACGGCGAAGCAGAGCAGAGCTGCAGAGCTTGCTGCGTTGCCGCTGAAAGAGCGACTAGAACGAAGAATAATCGATGGCGAAAAGAAAGGCCTCGAAGTAGATCTCGACGAAGCACTTGCTGCCGGAACTACCGCGCTCGAAATCATCAACGACAATCTGCTCAAGGGCATGCAAGAGGTGGGCGACCTCTTTGGTCGCGGTGAAATGCAATTGCCTTTCGTGCTGCAGTCGGCAGAGGTAATGAAGTCTGCGGTAGCCCACCTCGAACCGCACATTGAGAAAACAGACGACAGCGGCAAGGGTCGAATTCTTTTGGCGACAGTTAGGGGAGACGTTCACGATATCGGCAAGAATCTAGTCGACATCATATTGAGCAATAACGGCTTCGAAACCGTGAACATAGGCATCAAGCAGCCGATAAATGAGATTCTGCGCGCTGCCGAAGAGCACGATGTCGATGTAATCGGCATGAGCGGCCTTCTGGTGAAGTCGACCCAGATCATGAAAGAGAACCTCGAAGAGATGAATCAGCGCGGCGTGTCTGAGCGTTGGCCGGTGATTCTCGGCGGAGCCGCCCTGACCAGATCATTCGTTGAACAAGACCTAGCCGAGGTTTTCGACGGCGAGGTTCGCTACGCTCGAGACGCATTCGAGGGGCTGAAGCTCATGGACACGCTCGTTCGCATCAAGCGCGGCGACGCAACGGCAACTTTGCCAGAACTCAAGAAGCGCCTCGTGAATCCGCAGAATCTGCTGGTTCGCACCGAACCCGATCTGATGCCTTCGCGCAGCGATGTTGCAAGCGATACCGAGGTGCCGACACCACCTTTCTGGGGAACCCGCATAGTCAAGGGGGTAGCCCTGCGCGACTATGCGTCTTTTCTAGACGAACGCGCCACATTCATGGGGCAGTGGGGTTTAAAGCCGGGCAGACAGTCAGATGGGGCGAGCTACGAAGAATTGGTAGAGACCGAGGGACGGCCGAGGCTTCGCTACTGGCTCGATCGCTTGCAGACCGACAACCTTCTCGAGGCCAGCGTGGTTTACGGATACTTTCCGGCATACAGCGAAGGCAACGACACCGTCATTTTGCATCACTCAGCCGAAGTTGCAACCGACGGCGGTTCAGATGGCCCTGCGCTCACCGAAAGGTTGCGTTTCAGCTTTCCGCGCCAGGCAAGAGACCGACACCTTTGTCTGAGCGACTTCGTGAAGAGCCGCGACCAGCAGCAGATCGACGTGATTCCTTTTCAGTTGGTCACCATGGGATCGAAAATCGCCGAAGAGGCCAACCGCCTTTACAAGGCGAACCAATACCGCGACTACCTCGAATTGCACGGACTATCTGTGCAACTAACAGAAGCACTGGCGGAGTACTGGCATTCAAGAGTTCGTGACGAACTCGGCTTCTCAGCCGAGGATCCGAGTGAGGTTGAAGGTCTTTTCAAGCTCGAATACCGCGGAGCGCGTTACAGTTTCGGATACCCGGCTTGCCCGAATCTAGAAGACCGCATCAAACTTATAGAATTACTGAAACCCGAGCGCATCGGAGTCGAACTCTCAGAAGAACTTCAACTGCACCCAGAACAATCGACAGACGCAATGATTCTGCATCATCCAGAGGCAAAGTATTTCTCGGTCTAATGGCAAAACAAATTAATCAAGAAAAGCTTGCGAGCGAAGCTCGGTCAAGGGCGGAGCGACGCGAGCTGATGGTGGGCGAAGCAAAAACTGCATACTGGTTCTACCCGGCTGAGTTTGGTGCGGCTTCGACCCGTGCACTCGTCATGATTCACGGATACCGCGGCAACCATCATGGCCTCGAAGCGATTGCCGCAGCGTTGCCAAATGTCGACATCTACATTCCCGATCTGCCTGGATTCGGCGAGAGTTCGCCCTCGAAAACCGGCCACGGCATTGCCGACTACGCCGAATGGTTGAGTGGTTTCATCTTTGGCCTGAACCTCAAACGAGAACCGCACTTGCTAGGGCACTCCTTCGGAAGCATCATCGTGTCGGCCTTTGCTTCAAGATTTTCTGGCATCAAGTCTCTGATTCTCGAGAATCCGGTGTCGGCTCCAGCGCTTAGCGGCCCTAGGGCCTTTGCTACCGCCGCCACAAAGTCTTTCTTCTGGTTGGCCGGTGCTTTGCCAGAGCCTCTCGGGCTAAAAATGCTCAAGGGCAGACCTATGGTACGTGGCATGAGCGTGGTGATGACCAAGTCGAGAGACCGTGATTTGCGCAAGTGGATACATGCTCAGCACGACAACAACTTCAGTGACTTTGCCTCACGAGCAGTTGCTCTCGATGGATATTCGGCTTCGATCTCAAATTGCGTGGCCGACTTTTCAGCCGACTTCAAGCTGCCAGTGCTCATGCTCATCGGCGAATTAGACGACATAACGACTGTCAAACAGCAGCAAGCGCTTTTTAACTCAATAGGTCAGAGCAATTCGAAGTTGGTTGAGTTCAAGCGCGTTGGTCACCTGACCCACTACGAGATTCCTGAAGAGATCGCTAAAGCGGTCGAAGAGTGGTTGGCTGAACACGATGACTGAACTCAGCCCGTTGGCAATCGACACACTCTACTTTGATGCCAGATACATTCGGGTCGATCACCACGACGGTGTGAGCCGTTTCTCTGCCGGTCTCTGCGACGCAATAAGCAAGCGAATCGACACGGTTGCAATCGTGTCAGACCTGCGTCAGCTCGAGTCATTGCCAAAAGGAATCAAACACATTCAACTCAGCGACCCGACTTCGCTTATCGGCGAAGCGCTACTAGGGCTAAAGCTCAATCGAATCGGCGCAAAGCTGGTTTTCACACCGATGCAGACAATGGGCCGCTTGGGTCGACGCTTCAAACTTTTGATCACCCTGCACGATTTGATTTACTACGCGCATCCGGCAGCACCACCAAGTTTCTCGCCGTTGATTAGGTTAGGTTGGAGAATCTTTCACAGTTTCTTCTGGCCACAGAGAGTTCTGCTTAATTCAACCGATGCCGTGGTTACGGTTTCAGAGACCACCAAAGCACTAATCGCAAAACATCGCCTAACCAGATTGCCAGTTCATGTGGTTTACAACGCGGCCGCACACAATGACGAGCAACACGAAGTGGCTCACGCCAGACCAACGCAAAAGCAGAAACTCGTTTACATGGGTAGTTTCATGGATTACAAGAACGTTGAGACGCTTGTGGCTGGCATGAATCGGCTTCCAGATTACGAATTACATTTGCTTAGTCGTATCACCGATGCTCGCCGCACAGAATTGGCCGATTTGAGCAAACTCGGCAACGTTATATTCCAAAATGGTGTGACTGACACCGAGTACCTAAGCCACCTCGACGAGGCCATCGCGCTGGTGACCGCATCACTCGATGAAGGTTTCGGAATCCCTGTTATTGAAGCCATGGGCCGCGGTTGCCCGGTCATCATCAGTGATATCGGAATCTTCAGAGAAATCGGTGGTGCTGCCGCCACCTACTTTGAGGCAACTTCGCCAGACCAATTTGTCGAGGGCGTGCGCAACCTCGAGTCAAAGACAAAGTGGCGCCAGAAGAGCAAAGAATCGCTCGAACAGGCTCGCAAGTTCAACTGGGAGGCTTCGGCCGACGAGTTGATCGAAGCCATCAATACTCTCTACTAAAAGCCTCTTGCCGACGGACGCAGGCCTAGTTGCCGGCAAGCGCTAACGGGCCGTAGTGTTCTAGCCGCCATCCGGCGTGTTCGTGCACAATTACGCTCATTGAGGCGTTTGCGATTCGCTCGCCGGGCAAAGGATACTTTTCGAGGCTCAAGATATTTACCACCTTGCGAATAAGTGCCCCGTGGCTGATTGTGAGCACCCTCGTGCCGCGGTAACGCTCAAGAAGTTCATCCAAAAGTTCGAGTGTGCGGGCGTGCAACTGCTCTTCTGTTTCTCCGCCGGGCGCAATTCCATCAGGATGCAATCGCTTCCAGTCTTCGTAGAGCATTCCTTCAACTTCACCAAAAGAGCGCTCGAGCAAAAGCGGCAATACCTGCACATCAGAAATCTGCAACTTTTCGGCCACAATTTCTGCCGTGACTTTCGCGCGCGACAGGGGAGAGCTGGCGATGAAATCCCAGTCATCGCCGCTTAGGTGTGATGCGGCAAGCTGCGCCTGCCGAATTCCAGTTTCGTTAAGTTCGACGTCGGTGATGCCCTGCAGTCTAAAGTCGATGTTCCAATCGGTTTGCCCGTGACGCAGCAAACCCACAACAGTCTTAACCAATTAGCAACCTTTCGAGAGCGCGTGAAGTGTTTGCCTCGATCTTGGCGAGCGCAAGGTTGTCGGCCCTGGTTGGTCCCAAGTTTACGATGACTATCGGCTTCGCCGACTTGGCTGCCGCTCGCGCAAAGCGCATGCCCGAATTAACACTTAGCGAAGTGCCGGCGACCAGAAGAACATCAGACTGTTCTAATTCGGCCATTGCCAGCTCAGAGCGGCTGGGCGGCACGCTCTCGCCGAAAAACACGACATCAGGTTTCAAAATTGACTTGCAAATTGGACAATCGGGAATCTTGAACTCAGCAGAGACCTCAACTTCGGCATCGCCGTCAGGCGTAAACTCAATGCTTGTGCTCTTGTCGACACCCGGATTCAGGCTTCGCAAAATGGCGTCTAGATCTGTGCGACTGATTAACTTCTTGCAACCGGTGCAAATGACTCGATCGAGCCTTCCGTGCAGGTCGATAACTTCTTTAGCGCCCGCTGCCTGATGCAGACCGTCTACATTCTGGGTGACTATGCGACCGATTCGTCCGAGTTTTTGAGCCTCGGCAAGACTTTGATGGCCGGCGTTTGGCCTGGCGTCTGCGATTCGACTCCAACCAACATAGCTACGTGCCCAGTAGCGAACCCTGGCTTCGTGTGAACCCATGAATACGTCGTATGTCATCGGATGCCGCGCTACTCGACCCTCGCCGCGATAGTCGGGGATACCCGAATCTGTGCTTAGACCAGCACCGGTGAGCACTATAACCTTCTTACCAAGCAAGAGTTCACGGGCGACATCAATTGAGTAGGCGACGGCAGCGCTAAGCGACACATCTCGATCCGGCATTATCCAAGTGTAAAAGGTGAAGAAACAAGAAACCCCCACGCTATTGCGCAGGGGCTTAATGTTTAGCTGTCTCAAGCTACGTGTCCGAAATGGGACTTGAACCCACACCCCCCGAAGAGGACTAGCACCTCAAGCTAGCGCGTCTACCATTCCGCCACCCGGACGAGTGATGAGTCTCTAAACTCGGCGACAAGTCTCGATGGTAGCACGAACACACATTGTGAGCGAGTTCGATTTACCGCCGAAACCCTTACATGCAGGGTAGTTTGGGCTTATGGCTACAGAACCGAGACTCGCACTGCAACAGTTAATCGCCGCTCTCGAGCGTCACTTTGAGGCCATGAGCAGCAAGCGATCCGATGACGATCCGGCAGTTTCACACGCTTACGAAGTGCTCAAGGAATCCTTTCTCGACTACGAAGAGGCCGTCGACGAGCGATTCGAGGAGTGGCTTCCGTTTGAGCTAGCCGACAACGAAGAAGACTCTGATTGAATTTTTTTGACGCGGTAATTCTCGGGATCATCCAGGGACTTACCGAATTTCTTCCAATATCTTCTAGCGCTCACGTTCAAATCGCTAGCCAACTTCTCGGCCTTGATCAGATGAGCCGGCCGCAACTCACGGCATTCATCGCCACGATTCAACTCGGAACCGAAGCCGCCGTAGTTATCTATTTCTTTAAAGACATAGTTCGCATAGTTCGAGCTTGGTTCGGTTCAATTTTTTCTCGTGTACCGCAGAAGGCTAGCGAAAAATCAGACGCCAAGCTGGGATGGCTGGTCATCGTCGGCAGCGTTCCGGTGATTGTCGTTGGTTTGGTCTTCAAGACCCAAATCGAAAACCAACTGCGCAACCTTTGGATTGTTGCTTTCATGCTGATCATTTTCGGCATCGTCTTGGCGGTAGCCGATCGAATTGGCAAGAGAACCAAGACAATCGATGACATCTCGACACGCGATGGAATTCTCTACGGACTCGCTCAAGCACTGGCGGTTATTCCTGGCGTCTCGAGATCTGGCGGAACTATCTCAATGGGTCTGTTTCTCGGCTACAGCAGACAGGCCGCAGCTAGATACAGCTTCCTCTTAGCTATTCCTGCCGTAATTGCCAGCGGAACCTTCGAGTTCGCTACGAACTACCAAGGCCTTGAGGCAAGCGATATAGCGGCCACAGCGGTTGCAACCGTCGTTTCGTTTGCGGTCGGATTCACGGTTATCGTCGCGTTTTTGCGATACCTAAGCCGCGGTTCGTTTATGCCATTCATAATATGGCGAATCGTTGTGGGTGTTGCCTTGCTGATCTTGCTGAGCAACGGTGCACTCACGGCCTAGCCAAAAGCCAAGAGTTAGTCTTTTCCCTCATCTTCTTGGGCAAGAAAACGCTCGAACTCCAGAGCCAGCGATTCAGCGCTTCCAGCACTTTCGTCGGCAGCGTCGCGCGCCGATTCAAGCTGACCGACGTAGGCCGCTAGATCTTCATCGTTCTCGGCAAGCTCGTCGATTCCTCTTTCCCAGGCGAATGCGTCGTCAGCCAGGGTTCCGTGATTGAACTGCAAGCCGAGAAGGGTTTCTAGCTCAACCAAGAGCGCAAAGGTCGCCTTAGGCGAAGGGGAGTTGTGCACGTAGTGGGGCACGGGTGCCCACAGAGCCACAGACGGAATGCCGGCATCCTCAAGGGACATAGCAAGAACAGAGATGATTCCGACCGGTCCCTCGTAGTCGCTCGGCTCGATTGCCAACTGCTTTCGAATCGAGGCGCTTTGACTTGAGCGTGAAACCTTTATCGATCTGGTGTGCGGGCTGTCTGAGGGTACAGCCCCGAGAAAAATTACTCGATCAATTTCGCAGTCTTCAATGAACTCCATAATCTCGGCTGAGAAGGTTTTCCAACGACGTGCCGGTTCGTTGCCGAGCAAGAAAAACAAATCTGAGAACCTCGGGTTCTCTTCGGCTGCCGCTTTAGAACTGCGCAGCAACTCTGCCCCAGGCCACGAAATCTCGCGCTGCCCGTCTTCATCGTTTGAGACCGTTGGACGCGAAAATTGAAAATCGTAATAGTCCTCTGGGTCTACTGCAGCGATCACATCGGCATCCAATTGCAAAACCAGGTGCTTGACAAGCCCGCTTGCGCCTTCTGCGGCATCGTTCCAGCCCTCGAATGCAACAATCAAGGTTCTGCCTTCAAAAAAGGGGTTTGCCAAGCCAATCTCCAATATCTCTCACCTAAAGATTAGGCGAACCGCAGAGTAAAATTACCTCATGCCCAAGACCTATCCAGCTGCCGTTCTCTTTGACATGGATGGAACGCTCATCGACTCTGAGCACCACTGGCTTAGCAGCGAACAGGAGCTCGCTGCGAGCTGGGGAGCGAATTGGACAAGCGACGACGGTGAAGCGTTGATCGGCATGAGCCTCTACCAGAGCACAAAACTCATAAAAGAGAAGTTGGGCATCGACCTCACTCCTGACCAGATAACCGAAA
>JBFYOO010000004.1:0-4827 GCA_041303785.1 Micrococcales bacterium | reverse complement strand
GACCATCATCCTGGCGGTCGGGGCAACACCGCGTGAGTTGCCGAGTGCTAAACCAGACGGCAAGCGAATTCTCACCTGGAAACAGCTCTACAACCTTTCCGAAATGCCAGAGCACATGATTGTGGTTGGTTCGGGTGTCACCGGTGCAGAGTTTGCATCTGCGTTCAACGGCCTCGGCTGCAAGGTGAGTTTGATTTCGTCTCGCGACATGGTTTTGCCTGGCGAAGACAAGGATGCCGCCAGCCTGATCGAAAACGTCTTCACCCGTCGCGGCATGAACATCATTTCGAAGTCACGCGCCGAGAGTGTCGTCAATAAGGGCGACCACGTTGAAGTAACCCTCGCAGACGGTCGCGTTATCGAAGGCTCGCACTGCCTCATGGCCGTCGGTGGAATTCCAAACACTGCAGACCTGGGTCTCGAAGGCGCGCAGATTGCCACAACCGAGTCTGGCCACATAGTTGCTAACAAGGTTGCCCGCACATCGCGAGCGAACGTTTATGCCGTGGGCGACTGCTCGACTGCTCTGCCGTTGGCATCGGTTGCCGCGATGCAGGGTCGCACGGCAGTGTTTCACACGCTCGGCGACATCGCAGCACCAACCGACACTCGCAACGTTGCATCTAACGTCTTCACCTCACCCGAGATCGCTTCGGTCGGCTGGTCTGAGGCGGCCATCGCCGAGGGCAAGGTCAACGGTTTCGTGCACAAGATCGAATTCGAAGAGAACCCTCGCGCGAAGATGCAGGGCATCGAAGATGGGTTCATCAAGCTAATTTGCTCGACCGGCGGAACCGTTATCGGGGGAGTTGTGGTTGGGCCGAAGGCATCCGAGTTGATCTACCCGATTGCGCTTGCCATTGAGAATCGCTTGACCGTTGACGATGTTGCTCAGACTTACACGGTTTACCCATCGCTCACCGGTTCGATCACCGATGCGGCGCGAGCGCTTCACATTCCCCAAAACTAATCACCGATTTCATCGGGTCTAAGATTCGTCAGCCGATTCTGGTTTACGTATTACTCGAGTTCGAGCAGCAGAGTTCCGGCGCTAATTGTTACTCCGGTTTCGGCCGAGATTGATTTCACAACTCCGCTGACGCTTGCCATCATCGGCTGTTCCATCTTCATGGCCTCGAGCACAATTAGCAGGTCACCTTCGGTCACCTTGTCGCCAACCGCAACTGCAATCTTGACAACTGTCGATTGCATCGGGGCCTTCAAAACTTTTTCGCTCGAACCGCCACTGGCTGTGCCGTGGGCCTTGCGCTTTGGTGCGACACCAGCGTGCGCGCTTGCCTGACCTGTTGCCAAAATTCTTTGCGGCAGAGAAACCTCGATGCGCTTGCCGTCAACTTCTACGACAACGTTGTTGCGCTCACCCGAAACGGCTTCTTCTTCATGCATGCCTGTCCAGGCCGCGATGTCGTTGTTCCACTCGGTCTCAATCCAGCGGGTGTAAACGCCGAAGGTGTTCTCAGCGCTATCGCCGATGAAGGCTGGTTCGTTGACAATCTTGCGGTGAAACGGCAAAACGGTTGGCAGGCCTTCGACGTGCATTTCTTCGAGGGCTCGACGCGAGCGGGCAAGCGCTTCTTCGCGGGTAGCCCCTGTAACAATCAACTTTGCGATCATCGAATCGAACGAGCCGCTAATCACGTCGCCAGACTCGACACCAGTGTCTACGCGCACTCCAGGGCCGCTAGGTGCCTTGAACAGCTTCACCGGTCCGGGTGCTGGCATGAAGTTGCGGCCGGCATCCTCGCCATTGATTCTGAATTCGAAGCTGTGACCCTTGACCTCTGGGTCTGCGTTATCGAGCACGCCGCCCTCGGCAATTCTGAACTGCTCACGAACTAGGTCGAGGCCGGTGACCTCTTCTGAAACCGGATGCTCAACCTGCAAGCGGGTGTTTACTTCGAGAAACGAAATGGTGCCGTCTTGCGCAACCAAGAATTCGCAGGTGCCCGCCCCCTGATAACCAACCTCTTTCAAGATTGCCTTCGACGATTCGTAGAGACGCTTGATTTGATCTTCGGTCAAGAAAGGCGCTGGTGCCTCTTCGACAAGTTTTTGGTGGCGACGCTGCAGCGAGCAGTCGCGAGTCGAAACTACAACTACGTTTCCGTGCGCGTCGGCAAGGCACTGGGTCTCAACGTGGCGTGGCTTCTCGAGATACTTCTCGACGAAACATTCGCCGCGTCCGAATGCCGCGATTGCCTCGCGGGTTGCCGAGTCGAAAAGTTCGGCCACCTCTTCTTGTTTGTAGGCAACCTTGATTCCTCGACCGCCGCCACCGAACGCAGCTTTGATTGCAACCGGCAATCCGTGTTGTGCAACGAACTCGAGAACTTCGTCAGCACCGGCAACCGGATTGATGGTTCCGGGGGCAAGCGGTGCGCCAACTTTTTCTGCAACGTGACGGGCCGAAACTTTATCGCCGAGCTGTTCGATTGCCTTTGGTGATGGACCAATCCAAATCAGACCGGCGTCGATAACCGCGCGGGCGAAATCTGCGTTTTCTGCCAAGAAGCCGTAGCCCGGGTGAACCGCGTCTGCGCCAGACTTGCGGGCGACGCCGATGATCTTGTCGATAACCAGATAGGTCTCAGGTCCTGTTGTGCCGTGCAGCGCATATGCCTCGTCGGCAAGCTTCACGTGCATTGCATCGCGGTCTTGGTCGGCATAGACGGCGACAGAGAGAATGCCCGAGTCTTTGGCTGCTCGCGCAATGCGAACGGCGATTTCGCCACGGTTGGCGATGAGAACCTTGGTGATTTTCTTGGCTGGGGCAGTCATACCCCAAGCCTATTGACCCAAAAGGGTCGTTTATTGGCAGTTTTTTACAACAAAACGGCGATTTCGTTAGAAAAACCTCTAAAGGCCGCGGGTTTGGCTAGTTGGCTTTGCGATTCCAGAGGCTGGGATAGTCGACCCCGAGTTGAATCACCAGGTCGCGCAGGGTCGGCAGGCTGAGGCCAACCACGGTGTGAGGGTCGCCTTCAATTGCACGGATGAACGCGCCACCCAAACTGTCAATCGTGAATGCGCCGGCCACCTTGAGCGGTTCGCTTGTCGCCACGTATGCGTCGATCTCGGCGTCGCTCAGGTCGGCAAAGTGCACGATGGTCTTGGCGGTGCGGCCGGCTGCCGGCGGTTGAACGCCTTCGCGCGGGTTGCGGTTGTCGATCACCCAGTGCCCCGAGTGCAGAACGCCGGCTCGGCCACGCATCTGCCGCCAGCGGTCGCGGGCAACCTCGGGGTCGTGGGGTTTGCCGAGCGACTGACCGTCGAACTCGAGCGACGAGTCGCAGCCAATGATGAGCTTGCCGAAGGCATCCGAGTGATTCAAAACCGCCTCGGCTTTAGCCTTCGCCAGAACGTGCACCATGTCGGCCGTGTTGGCGATCAGACCGATTGCCTCGGCGCGCGCTGCAACGGCGTCTTCATCGACATCTGGAGCAATTTTGATCGGCTCAATGCCCGCGTTGCGCAAAAGTGTGAGCCGCGCGGGTGAAGTGCTTGCCAGAACCAATTGAGTCATGAAAATACTCTGGCACACTTGTCTAGTGAATAAAGACACCAATTGGCTAGGTCGCGTGCTCGAACTCGACATCGAAAAAGTTGCACACGGCGGAATCTTCGTGGCTCGACACGAGGGGCGCGTGGTCTTCGTCTCGCACGTGCTTCCAGGTGAAAAGGTGCGCGCTCTGGTTTACGAAGACCGTGGGGGAGCCTTCTGTCGCGCTGAGCCGCAGGAAATTTTGACCGCCTCGCCAGATCGAGTCGAACACGTCTGGGATCAAGCCGGAGTCGGCGGTGCCGGCGGTGCAGAGTTTGGGCACATCAGGTTGGCACGTCAGCGCGAACTCAAGGCCGACGTAATCGAAGAAGCGTTGCAGCGCATGGCAGGCATCAACCGTCGTGTCGAAGTTGAAGCCGTTGATGGCGATGAAGAGAACAATGGCCTCGGTTATCGCACGAGAGTTCAACTGCACGTAAACGAGTTTGGCGATGCTGGCCCATACATGGAGCGCAGTCACGATGTAGTTTTGGTGCGCGATCTGCCGCTTGCCGTCGAAGAAATTCGCGAGGCAGCGCTGCACACAAAAAATTGGTCGGGCGTAAAGAAGATCGACATCTCCGCTTCAAACACCGGGCAGCTGCAGTGGAAGGTCGACGACAAAATCAAGGGCGACGAACGCTTAGTTGAACGCGCCGCCGGTCGCACATTCAGAATTTCTGGCGGCGGTTTTTGGCAGGTGCACCGCAAGGCGGCAGACCTCTTGGCCAAAACAGTTCTCGACATGATCGATGAAGCCGGTTTCAACAAATCGGCAAACAACCTCGACCTCTATGGGGGAGTTGGCCTTTTCGCGAGCTCGCTCGCTTCGCGGTTTGGAAACGAGACTAGGGTGACCACGGTCGAGGCCTTCAAGCGCGCCACAGAAGACGCAACCCTCAACATCGCCGACATGCCAAAGGCCAAGGCCGTTTGCGCCCAGGTTGACCGCTTCTTGCAAGATCAGCAGCGCTCCTTGCAACAGGGTGCTTCATTCAAAGATGCCACCGTCGTGCTAGACCCTCCTCGCGCTGGTGCGGGTGCCAAGGTGGTTGGTCTTCTGGTCGAGCTAGCCCCGCAGCAGATTGTTTATGTGGCCTGCGACCCAGTGGCTCTGGCCCGAGACCTGCAAGCTCTGCTGGCCGGTGGCTACGAGATTTCCAGCATGCGCGCTTTTGACCTTTTTGCTCACACCCACCACGTAGAAACGGTTGTTTCGCTGGTTCGAAAGTAACAACTCGGTTTCGAAGACTCGTCTGTCTTGG
>JBFYOO010000003.1:0-5296 GCA_041303785.1 Micrococcales bacterium | reverse complement strand
TTGACCTTATTGTTGACGTCTTCGCCAGCGGCCTTGAGCTCTTTGCGCAACTCAGCCGGCAGCGAGAACTGAACATCCTCTTCGGCTGTCTGCACTGTTCGCACATCACCGAAACCGATTTTCGCAACGTAGTCGAGAACTTCGCTTACTAGTTCTTCTGGAACCGAAGCGCCAGATGTCACACCAATGGTCTCGACGCCCTCGAACCAGGCATCGTCAATTTCATGAGCGAAGTCAACGCGGTAAGCAGCCTTCGCGCCAGCCTCGAGCGCAACCTCAACAAGGCGAACCGTGTTTGATGAGTTAGCCGAGCCGACAACGATAACTAGATCGCTCTCTGCACCAACCTTCTTGATGGCCACCTGACGGTTTTGTGTCGCATAGCAAATGTCGTCGCTCGGCGGGTTTTGCAATGTCGGATACTTCTCGCGCAACTTCAAAACTGTCTGCATGGTTTCGTCAACCGAAAGAGTTGTCTGTGAAAGCCAGATGACTTTATCTGGATCGCGAATTGTGGTGGCGGCAATCGTGTCGTCGCCGTCAACGATCTGCACAACGTCTGGCGCTTCGCCGGCGGTGCCTTCAACTTCTTCGTGACCCTCGTGGCCGACTAGCAAAATGTCGTAGCCCTCTTTTGCAAAGCGCTGAACTTCGCGGTGCACCTTGGTTACCAGCGGGCAGGTGGCGTCGATTGTGTTGAGCTGCCTGGCTTCGGCTGCGGCAACTACCGCCGGCGAAACTCCGTGCGCCGAGAAAACCAAAACCGAACCAACCGGAGCCTCATCGACCTCGTCGACGAAGATTGCCCCGCGTTGCTCGAGCGAAGAAACGACGTGCTTGTTGTGAACGATCTGCTTGCGCACATAAACTGGCGCGCCATAGTGGTCGAGGGCTTTCTCAACGGCGATTACCGCACGGTCGACCCCGGCGCAGTAGCCGCGGGGTGAGGCCAGTAGCACCTTTTTACCCACGGATGGGCTCTGCGGGCTGGCGGTATCCTTGATGTCAGTCACCCGTCAAGTCTAAGTGTCGGGGGCAACCGACAATCTAGGGGCACGATGAGCGAAGAACTCAAGGCTGACGCGGCCGACTCCCCTGGCACCCCTGCCGGTGCTGGCAATGGCAACAGCTTCGAGAACCCTTGGCCGGTTTCGCAACTTTCTGAGAACCTCGCCAACTACATCAAGCGCCTAGGCACGGTGTGGATCGAGGGCGAACTCACCAAACCGTCGATTCGCGGAACCACTTTCTTTGGCGAACTGCGCGATTTGCGCGAAGACATGGGCGTTTCGATTCACAGTTTCAGTGCGGCGAGTTTTCCGAAAGACATCGAAAGCGGTGACCGCATCGCCGTCTTGGTCAAACCAGACTTCTGGAAGAAGCCGGGCAAGATTTCGATGCAGATTATCGAGCTGCGCAAAGTTGGTTTGGGTGAACTGCTCGAGCGCATCCAACGACTTCGCGAAAAACTCGCGGCAGAGGGTTTAACCGACCCGGCTCGCAAACAGGCAATTCCGTTTTTGCCAAACTGCGTTGGGCTAATCACTGGCAAAGACAGCGATGCCGAAAAAGACGTTTTGCAGAACGCAAAGTTGCGCTGGCCAGACGTGAAGTTCAGAGTAATCAACACCAAGGTGCAGGGCGATGATGCGGCACCGCAGATTATCGCTGCGATTCAAGCGCTCGATGCCGACCCCGAGGTTGACGTAATCATCATCGCTCGAGGTGGTGGCGCATTTGGCGACCTTCTGGTTTTTAGCGACGAGAAGGTTGTGCGCGCGGCGGCTAACGCTAAGACTCCGATTATTTCTGCAATCGGCCACGAAGCCGATCGGCCGGTGCTCGACGATGTGGCCGACTTTCGCGCATCGACCCCAACCGACGCCGCGAAGAAAGTGGTGCCCGATGTTGCTGAGGAGCGCCAGAAACTCGATCAAATGCTGGGTCGCGCTTTCACTCGAATCGCAAACTTTGTTGGCGGTCAGCTCGATTTGCTAGCCCAACTTCGCAGCCGACCAGCTCTGGCCAACCCATACACATTTATCGAAGTGCACG
Source organism: Micrococcales bacterium (assembly GCA_041303785.1). GTDB lineage: Bacteria > Actinomycetota > Actinomycetes > Actinomycetales > Microbacteriaceae > Rhodoluna. The sequence continues at coordinate 3,241 of JBFYOO010000003.1, read as the reverse complement.
AGCAAGAAATTGCCGAGCTGGTGGGCGACGCCCGAGGCGCAATCGATTTGATGCTCGAGCGCGAGGGCAACAAGATCGACACCCTGCGCAAGGTGGCGGTTTCGCTTTCGCCGCAATCGACCCTCGACCGCGGCTACTCGGTGGTTCGCGACGCCGAAGGCCATGTTTTCACTGATGCCTCGAAGATCAAGGCAGGCACCAAACTCAAACTTCGCCTGGCAAAGGGCGAGACCACGGCCACGGCCGACTAACCGAAAGTAGGCTTGAACAATGAGCGAAAAGAAGCAGACTGCAGTTGCCGAGATGACCTATGAGGCTGCTCGTGATGAACTGCAGCAGGTTGTTTCCCAGCTCGAGGCCGGCTCTGTGACCCTTGAGGCATCGATGTTGCTCTGGGAGCGCGCCGAAGCACTTGCCGCTCGCTGTGAAGAGATGCTAGGTGGAGCTCGCAAGAAACTCGACGAAGTCATCGCCGCGAAACAGAAGTAGTTCGAGTTTCAATTGGCCGAACCCCAGAAAGATTCCGCAGCAGTTAGACGCGCGCGTCAGACCCTCATCAATTTGATGCTTGCGCTTGGCGCATCCGTCGGAATTTTGCTGACCTTCATGATGATTGTTCCGCGTGACGACAGCAACCGCATTCAACCCGTCGACTACATTTCAATCGCCCAGGATGTTCGCGCCGCAACCCAAATCGATGTGATTGCGCCAGCGCCGATTCCGGCCGGATGGTGGTCGAACAATGCACGCTGGCGCGACACAACAGCCGATGGTGTGAACTACTGGCTAGTCGGATTCGTTGGGCCAAACAATCAGTTCGTTGGAATCACCCAAGCATTCGAAACAAACCCAACCTGGCTCTCTCTAAAACTTGTTGACTTTGAAATTGTCGACGAGTTCAAACCAAACGATGAGTTCACCCTCACCGAGTATCGTGGCCGAGCCGAAGATAAGAGCGGCGAGAAACTTTGGATCTACACGACCAAAGACAGCAACGACGCAGTTTTGATCAGCGGAACCGCAAGCCGCGCGGAGTTTGCCCAATTCTTCGAACTCGCGAACCTGCCGTTTAACGACTAGGTTGGCTCACATAATGTCGAATCGACCTAGCACTCCGCAGCAGGCCTGGCAGGCCATGGCCGACGGCAATCAACGTTTTGTCTCGGGCCAGCTCGCCCACCCTCGCCAAGACATCGATCACCGCGAATCGCTGGCCTCAGCCCAGAGGCCGTTTGCGGCTCTCTTCGGTTGCTCAGACTCTCGACTCTCGGCCGAAATCATCTTCGACGTCGGGCTCGGCGACCTTTTTGTGGTTCGAAATGCCGGCCAGGTTATCGCCGAAACCATCCTTGGCTCGCTCGAATATGCCGTTGAGGTGCTCGAGGTGCCGTTGATTATGGTGCTTGGGCACGACGAGTGCGGGGCAATTCGTGCGGCTATCGACTCTGCCGACGGCAAACTGCAGGCCAAGGGCGAATTCATTCAGCAGATGGTAGCGAGCATCGAGCCAACCGTGAGCGCCGCCTATGCGCAGGGCATCCGTGAGATTGATGAAATCACCTCAATGCACGTTCAAGACACCATAAACGACCTGGTTTCTAGGTCGAAAATCGTTCGAGAAGCCGTTGAATCGGGCAAACTTGCAATAGTTGGCGCAAACTACAAACTCGTGCTTGGCGACATTCACCCGTTGGTGATGGTCGGCCAGGTTTCGTAAAACCGAAAGGCAATTCGTGGAATACCGCATCGAACACGACACCATGGGCGAAGTTAAAGTTCCGAAGGATGCTCTCTACCGAGCACAGACTCAGCGAGCAGTCGAGAACTTTCCGATCTCTGGCACAACTCTCGAGCGCGCACACATCGCAGCTCTCGCCCAGATCAAGAAGTCGGCCGCGCAAGCCAATGCAAAACTCGGCGTTCTCGATGCGGCTATTGCCGACGCGATTGCCGGTGCTGCCGACGAGGTAATCGCGGGCAAGCACGACGGCGAATTTCCGGTAGACATTTTTCAGACCGGCTCTGGCACATCGTCAAACATGAACATGAACGAGGTGCTAGCGACTCTCGCAAGCGCACGCCTCGGTTCAGCTGTTCACCCAAACGACCACGTCAACGCATCACAGTCTTCGAACGATGTGTTTCCGACTTCGGTGCACGTTGCTGTTACCTCGGCTCTGATTCACGACTTGTTGCCAGCGCTCGATCACCTAGCCAAAGCGCTAGAGGTTAAGGCCGAGCTCTGGAAGACCGTGGTCAAAGCTGGCCGCACACACTTGATGGATGCAACCCCGGTAACCCTCGGCCAAGAGTTCGGTGGCTATGCAGCGCAGATTCGTTATGGCATCGAGCGGGTTGAAAGCACGATTGCTCGCACCGCCGAGGTTCCACTTGGTGGCACCGCGGTTGGCACCGGCATCAACACCCCAAAGGGTTTTCCGCAGGAGGTTATTCGCCTGCTAGCCGCTGAGACTGGACTTCCGGTAACCGAGGCTCGCAATCACTTCGAGGCACAGGGCGCTCGCGATGGTTTGGTTGAGGCTTCTGGCGCACTTCGCGTGCTTGCCGTTTCACTCACCAAGATCAACAACGACCTTCGCTGGATGGGCTCTGGCCCAAATGCCGGCATCGCTGAGCTACACATCCCTGACCTGCAGCCTGGTTCTTCGATCATGCCTGGCAAGGTCAACCCGGTTATTCCAGAGGCCGTGATGATGGTTTGTGCTCGCGTAATCGGCAACGACTCAACCGTGGCTTGGGCTGGTGCATCGGGCAACTTCGAGCTCAACGTTGCGATTCCGGTTATGGGCAACGCGCTGCTCGAGTCGATTCGTTTGCTCTCGAACTCAATGCGTCTGCTCGCCGACAAGACAGTCGATGGCCTCGAGGCAAATGTTGAGCGCTCTCGTGCGCTCGCTGAGTCGAGCCCGTCAATCGTGACGCCGCTCAACAAATACATCGGCTACGAAGCTGCCGCGAAGATTGCGAAGCACTCAGTTGCCAAGGGCCTCACGGTTCGCGAGGCAACCATCGAGCTCGGATATGTTGACGGAGAAAAACTCACCATGGAGCAACTCGACAAAGCGCTTGACGTTTTGTCTATGACGCACCCAGGGCTATAACAAAACCAACCAACAAGTATGGGCCGAGCGCAATGCTCGAGCCCATTCTTGCTTTTCGGGTGGCAAAGAGAAATAGCACCACGATGGTTGCCAGAGCAAAGGCAGCGCACAGCGCTAAC
>JBFYOO010000002.1:0-3703 GCA_041303785.1 Micrococcales bacterium | reverse complement strand
TTGCGGCGGCGGAGATTGCTACTGCGGCCGGTGTTTCAGTTCTGCTAACCTCGGCAGACCTGGTTGCCGATGCGCTAAGCGGAGCTGCGGTTGGCACCTGGTTCGAGGCGAAAGGCTAGCGTTGCTTACTGCTCAAGACAAAATGGCGCTTGTCAAAGGCGCGTCTTTTTCACTCGCAAATGCCACCCCGGCAAGAAGAACTCGTGCCCTAGAGAACATCGCAAAGTTGTTGCTTGAGCGCACCGATGAGATCATCGCGGCGAACCAGCTTGATCTCGATCGCGGCGAAAAAGCCGAAATGACCAAGAGCACGATGGATCGCATTCGACTCGACGTCAATCGCATCGCAGCAATTTCAGATTCGGTGCTCAAGGTGAGCGCGCTGCCCGATGTGCTCGGCAACGTGATTCGTGGCATGACTTTGCCAAACGCTTTGCAAATCAGCCAGGTGCGTGTGCCTCTCGGTGTTATCGGGGTTATCTATGAGGCCCGACCTAACGTGACAATTGATATTGCAGTCTTGGCAATCAAGAGCGGTAATGCTGTGGTTTTGCGTGGCGGTCGAGATGCTCAGAGCAGCAACGGGGTTTTGGTGAAGCTTTTGCAAGACGCACTGAAGCTTGCAGAACTCGACGCCGATGCCGTTCACACGCTAGATGAGTTTGGTCGCGAAGGCGCTCAAGAAATGATGACCGCCGTGGGTCTAATCGATGTATTGATTCCACGTGGCGGAGCAGGCCTTATTCAGACCGTGGTTCAAGAATCTAAAGTTCCCGTAATTCAGACCGGCGATGGAGTTGTGCACATCTTCATCGACGAAACAGCTCGTCTCGACTGGTCTGTTGAGATTCTGCACAATGCAAAGGTTCAGCGACCAAGTGTTTGCAACGCTGTCGAGACCCTTCTCGTGCACGAAAACGCGGTCGACCGAATTCTGCCCGCAATTCTGCAGCGCTTGACGGCAGATGGTGTCGTCATTCACGGCGATGAAAAGACCCGCGAGCTCTATGCGAACGCCGAGGTGGCAACCGAAGATGATTGGCACGCCGAGTACCACGACCTAGATCTCGCGGTTCGGGTTGTCGCGAACATCGACGAAGCTCTAGAGCACATCGCCAAGTATTCGACCAAGCACACCGAGTCGATAATTACCGAGAACATCGAGAACGCAGAGCGCTTTCTGGCCGAAGTCGACGCCTCTACCGTGATGGTAAACGCTTCGACCAGGTTCACCGATGGCGGCGAATTCGGCTTTGGTGCCGAGGTCGGAATATCGACCCAAAAGCTTCATGCACGCGGCCCAATGGGCATCCTTGAGCTAACCAGCACCAAATGGCTGGTTCGCGGAGCCGGTCAAACCCGCGCCTAGGGTAGTCTTGAAGGCAGGTAATAAGGAGAAAAATGACTACATTCCTCGCTAAGGCTTCGGAGCACGCAATTGAGCTTCCTTTTCCGGCCTTCTTCTTCGGCGTTATTGCCATGGCCGTGTTTTTGCTAATGGGCTGGGTTACCTGGAGCTACCGCGACGTAGCAAACCGCCACGACCACAAGAGCAACAACTCAAAGGCTCATCACTAAGCCCTTTCGGCGATAAAGGTTTTTATGACCAAACTTCGACTCGGTGTAATGGGTGGCACTTTTGACCCAATTCACCATGGGCACTTGGTTGCGGCCAGCGAGGTGGCCGCCGCATTGAACCTAGACCAGGTTATTTTTGTTCCTACTGGCGAACCTCCTCAGAAGCCAGATGTCACCAACTCCGAAGATCGTTACCTCATGACCGTGATCGCCACGGCATCGAATCCGAGATTCAATGTGAGCCGAGTTGATATCGATCGCGACGGGCCAACCTACACGGTAGACACCCTCAGAGATATTCAGGCCGAGAATCCAGAGGCAGAACTTTTCTTCATCACCGGTGCCGACGCTATTATGCAGATTCTCGAGTGGAAAGACTCTGACGCACTTTGGAGGGCTGCAAAGTTCATCGCCGTTACTCGTCCGGGGCACGCGATGCGTCTTCCAGAAAGCGCTCCAGACGGCGCGATTGAAGTTCTTGAGGTTCCAGCTCTTTCAATTTCATCAACAGATGTGCGTCAGCGTGCCGCCAATGGAGACCCGGTTTGGTATCTCGTGCCAGACGGCGTTGTTCAGTACATAAACAAGCACAACCTCTATCGAGGTGGAAATGTCTAGCGCGTTCTTCGACCCAGACGACTTCGACACAACCGCACCTGCGCCAACTTCGCGCCAGACGGTTTCTGGTGCACAGGTCCCAGCTCCGATGCCCGCTCCTGCGGTTAGCGAGCCTGTTCTCACAACCACAGAAGACAAGCCAAAGTTCTTTGAGCTCAAGCCGGTTGGCGCTGGATCAACGCCAACCTTTGCCCAGCCTGCACCTGCAGTCGCTGCGCCGGTAGCTCCGGCCGAACCGATTCGCATGCCTGAACCGCTTGAACTGCCAAGCGACTTTCCGCAGTTTGTGGCTCCCGATGGCCTGCATGTTGACTTGAGCGACCTAGGAATTGGCAGTGATGAGCCACGCACAAGGCGACAGCTTCGCGAGTTGCAGCGACTAACCGGCAGCGACGTTGTGAACGAGCCGGTTGAAGAAGATTTGGCAATCGAGTCAGAGTTTGAACTTCAACCAGATCTTGCCGAGCAGATTGAAGTGCTCGACGCAGAAGCTACTCCAACGAGTTTCGAAGTTAAACCGGCAACATCCGATGACTTCTCTTATCTGAACAACCTGAACGAACCGCTTTTCGATGTTTCACCAGGGCTCGTCATTGAACCTACGACAAACTCGATCATCATCGATCAGGTTCAAGACCTAACCAATTACACCGCCACCGTGAGTGAAACTGGCGAAATTCTCACAACCGGTGCGATTCAGCTTCCGATTGAACTAACCGACAATAGCACCGGAGAGATTCAAATCATTCAGGAGGCTGCTGCGCTCGACACGGCCATCCAGGTAGATAATGCCACGGGTTTCATCAACACAATCGCACCAATGAGGGTTACCGGAGTTGTTAACTCGGCCTCAAAGTTCAAAGTGATTCCAACAAATCTCAGACGCGGCAGCAGCCACCCATATATGGTGTTGGCAGCGGCAGTTGGCATGGCGGCACTCGGCAGTCTTGTTATCGCGGCCATGATGCTTCAACTAATTTAGGAAAAAGTGACCGCTACCTCAAACGCAATAAAGCAAGCAAACATCGCCGGCAACGCAGCTGCAGACAAAATCGCTGAGAACATCGTTGCGCTCGATGTCTCTGAACTCATGCCGCTTACCGACATCTTTTTGCTAGCTTCTGGCCGCAACGAGCGACAGGTTTCTTCAATCGCCGACGAGATCGAAGACAAGATGCTCGAGTCTGGTTTCAAGACGCTTAGACGCGAGGGCAAAGAACTCGGTCGCTGGATTCTGCTCGACTTTGGAGACATCGTTTGCCACGTAATGCACGAAGAAGATCGCATGTATTACTCGCTCGAGCGGCTTTGGAAAGACTCACCCGTGGTGAAACTCGAGGTTTCGGCTGCTTAGTTTTGTTGTAAACTGACCTAGCAACAAGAACGGGCCTATGGCGCAGCTGGTAGCGCACCTGCATGGCATGCAGGGGGTCAGGGGTTCAAATCCCCTTAGGTCCACAAAAAGCCCCCGATTTTTCGGGGGCTTTTCTTTTGCCCGCCGCTCTTG
>JBFYOO010000001.1:0-3294 GCA_041303785.1 Micrococcales bacterium | reverse complement strand
CGGCAACATTTGTAATTCCAAAAACTTCAATGGCAGTTTCACCAAAGCACAGCGGGTCTTTAACGAAAGCTTCGCCAACTGCTCTGTCGCGCGACAACCACTCCATGGTTGTCTTGTTCGGTGTCTCGTTCCACTTCTTGTTGAAGCCAGAGGTTGGTGCAACACCAGGCAACATCAAAGTCGAACCGCTGAGCACAACGCCGGCATAGGTGTCGTTGTGTTGATTCAGAATCTTTTGTGCGAGCATCGAGCCCCAGCTGTGCCCGAGCAGAAACAAATCGAGATTCGGCAATTCGCGTTGAATCAATTCGGTTAGCTCGAAAACCTGATTCGCGGTTGCCTTCATGCCGCCTTTACCCAGGTTTCCCATGCGTTTGATCTCGGCTCGCTCGATCATCTTCTGGCCGGTTTGACCGTGCCCGCGGTGATCGTCTGCATAAACGCTGTAACCGGCGCGATTCAGTCGGGCAGCGACGTGCCCATAACGAAGTGCGTGCTCGCCTAATCCGTGAGCGATTTGAACTACCGCCCGAGGTTCGGCCACCGGCCACTCGTAGAAAGTGATTTCGACGCCTTGGGCATCAACGAAGTTGCGAACTAAAGGAAGTGCGGTCATGGGCTAAGACTAGACCTTGCGTTTAGTGCCTTGGCTTAATGCCAGAGGCTAGGCGCTGCCTCTTTCACGCGAGGCAATAGCGAGCTCTTGGCCCAGTCGGCTACCCACTTGGGCAGCGCCGGGCGCTCGCCTTGAAAGTCGATTGCCTCTAGAACCTCGGCAGGGCTCACGATTCCGCGCGGGTTCTTGAGAAAGCGAATTCTCACAATAGCGCGGGCATAGATTTCGCCTTTGACCACGAACCGCTGTTCGAAATAGAAAGCTTCGTCATCCCAGCCGATGACCTTGGTTTCAAGGTCAAAGAGTTGCCACGGTGTGAGTGACTTTCTAAATGTGATGTTTGAAGCCACCACCACCGGATACCACTTGCGAGATTTCCACTGCGGCCAGAGATTGCTTCGCATCGCTTGGTCGTAGCGACCAATGTCGAGCAGCGTCAGAAAAATGCCGTTGTTCATGTGCATGTAGATGTCTAGGTCGGTTGGCCAAACTCTGAAGGTTCGACTCGCGACCGCACCGAGTTCAAGTTTCGAACGCGAGCGCCAAGACAGCGACTGCCAAAGCAGTCGTAACCACATGTTCAATTTGCGATTACCAGATGGTGACGCGCTGTGATTCGTCTAGCCACAACTTGTCGCCAGGCTTCACATCGAATGCCTCATAGAACGAATCGAGGTTGCGAACAATTTGGTTGCAACGGAATTCGTTTGGTGAGTGCGGGTCGGTTGCCAAGCGCTGAATCACGATCTCATCGCGACCCTTTCCGCGCCATGCCTGACCCCACGACAAGAACAAACGTTGTGCGCCGGTGTAACCGTCGATAACTTCTGGTTCTTTGCCGTTCAACGAATTCATGTATGCCTTGTAAGCAATCGAGAGACCACCGAGGTCACCGATGTTTTCACCAATTGTGAGTTCACCGTTGACCTTGTGTGAATCGTCAAGCTGTGCCGGCGAAAGTGCTGCGTACTGATCGATTAGGTTCTTGGTGCGTTTTTCGAAAGCTGCGCGATCTTCGTCGGTCCACCATGACTGAAGTGCTCCGTCGCCGTCATACTTCGAACCCTGGTCGTCGAAACCGTGACCGATTTCGTGACCGATAACTCCACCGATTGCTCCGTAGTTAACGGCATCGTCGGTGTCGAGACTAAAGAACGGTGGCTGCAGAATCGAAGCCGGAAATACGATTTCGTTGAAGCCCGGGTTGTAGTAGGCGTTCACTGTCTGCGGGGTCATGAACCACTCGTCGCGGTCGATTGGTGAGCCAATCTTGGCAACCTCAATCTTGGTTACAAAGGCAGCAACGCGGCGAATGTTACCGACTAGGTCGTCGCGGTCGATCTCTAGGTCTGAGTAGTCACGCCACTTCACCGGATAACCGATCTTCGGGGTGAACTTGTCTAGTTTGACCAGAGCTTTCTTCTTGGTCTCGTCGGTCATCCACTCGAGGCCGAGAATGCTCTCGCGGTATGCCTCGATCAGGTTCTGCACGAGGCCATCCATGCGCGCCTTCGCCGCAGGTGGGAAGTGCTTCTGAACATAGATTTCACCAACGGCCTCGCCAAGTGAACCCTCGACTGCCTGAACCGCGCGCTTCCAACGAGCTCGCATTTGTGGCTGACCGGTTAGCTTGCGACCGTAGAAATCGAAACGCGCGTTTACGAAACCTTCACTTAGGTATGGAGCCATCTGGCTGATGACGTTGAACATCAACCAAGATTTCAATGTTTCTAGGTTTGCGTCAGAGAACATCTCACCGAAACCGGTGAAGAAACTCGGAGTCATGACAACGCTCTCGGCCAAAACCTTGTTATCGAAACCGGCACCGTCGAGCCACAACTGCCAATCGAAGTTTCCGCTGAGTTTTTGTAATTCGTCGAACGACTTTAGGTTGTAAGTCTTTTCTGCATCGCGAGTTTCAACGACACTCCAGTGGTGCTTCGCGAGCGCGGTCTCAAACTCGAAAATGTTCTTCGCGTGCGCAGCTGCTTCATCGACAGACCATCCGGCAAGTTCAAACATCTGAGCGATGAATGGCACGTATGCGTCTCTGATCTCTGCGTACTTCTCTTCGCGATAGTACGACTCATCTGGGAGTCCGAGGCCTCCCTGATAGAAGTTGACCAGGTAGCGAGTTGGGTCACCCGGATCATTGTTGACATACATTCCGAAAAATCCGTCGATGCCCTGCACCGAGATTTCGCCGAGAAGTTTGTTTAGCTCTGCAACAGAAGAAAGTTTTTCGATGCGAACGAGTTCATCTGCGATTGGTGCTTTGCCATATTCGTTTGCGCGCTCTTCGTTCAAGAACGATCCATACATGTCGCCAATTTTCTGGCTAACTCCTGGTTTTGGATTCTTCGCGGCATCCTCGAGAATTTCGCGAACGCGCTCTTCGCTGAGGTCGCGCAGAATCATGAAAGATCCATAGATCGCCTGGTCTGCAGGAATCTCAACCTCATCGATCCACTTGCCATTGGTGTGGCGAAAGAGGTCGTCTTGAGGGCGAACGCTGGTGTCGAAGTTAGCAATGTCTAGGCCGGGCTTGATTGTCATAGTGCCAAGGCTACAATTTTTATGTGGAACTTCAAAAAATAATCCTTTACTACGGCTTCGCCCCGGTCGCCGATCCAGAGACCCTAAAGCTCTGGCAGAAGACCCTATGCGAGTCGTTGGGG